>OMQN01000050.1 GCA_900313235.1 uncultured Prevotellaceae bacterium
AATATTTATAATGAAGAATGAAGAATGAAGAATGAAGAATTTGCTTTAGCCTTGTTTTTTTTAACGTTTAAACAGCTATATAAACAGTTGTGCGCCATATATTAAGACCACATAACGCAGGAATTTCCCCAATGCGATGCTAGTCAGTGAGATGGGTATGTTGGCACGCATTAGTCCTAACACAATAGTGATGGCTGAGCCCAGCAGGGGCACAAAGGCAAAGAAGCCCATCCAGGCACCATGGCCTCCCATAAAACGCGTTGCCTTGTCAAGGTCTTCCTGTTTGACGTGCAGGTACTTCTCTATCCATTCAATCTTTCCCTGGCGTCCTACAAAGTAGTTGAACATGCCGCCTGCGACATTACCGATGGTACCATAGATAATCAGTCCCCACGGGTCTAGTCCGGCAGCCAGCAGTCCTGTCATCACCGCTTCACTGGAGAACGGGAAGAAGGAACCGGCAATGAAGGCTGTAATGAGCATGCCCCAGTAGCCGTAGCTGATTAGGAGAGAGATGAGAACATCCATATATTGTATGCTGTGAGGAGCAGGGAGGCTGCACTGAGTACCATAAAGGTGATGTTGGTCAGCTTGGTCGATGACAATGCTGCAAAATGGGCTACCAACGGCGAGGTGTTGACAATCATGAGGAGCAACATGGCATTGAAGTGCTGTGGTTGCAGCAGTAGGAACAGCAAGGCCGCTAAATCCATAAAGATAAAGAAACCATAGAACATACGGATGCGTATCTTGTCCAGATAACTCTTGCGGATGTAGTGTGTCGTGCCGATAATAGCCAGTAGGATTACCAATCCCAGGGTAGCCTTCTGACTGTCGGTAATGCCATAGAGGTTGAAGGGCTCTTCAAAGACCGTCAGTGCCATGAAATGATTCGTGATGGCTGAATAGTCTCTCTGGTAGATAATCCATGGGATATAGAACCAATAGGGAGTCAGCAGTCCTAATAATGATGCCATCCAGGTGCGCCAGGACAGTGACATCGTGTGGGTCATCATCAGTAGCCAGATCAGTGGGAGGAAGAAGAGCACATGGATATAGGCTATCGACCCCACGCCGAGAAAGAGAAAGGCGTAGTAGGTGAGTCCTGCCGACTCTTTATCCTGATAGGTGAGAAACAACAACAGAATGAATGCCGTCATACACGTCAGCATGACGGTTTCGGGGAGGGCAGGGAATATAAAGCAAGCACTGCAGAGCAATGCCAGGAACGTACTGCTCACCATTCGCGAGAAGATACGTATCAGGGCATTGATGTTGTTCAGCTCTACCATTAGGTAGGTGGTGATGGAAATGCATAACAGCTGCCACCACCAGTGGTGGGTCAGCCCGCCGCACAATAGCCATACCGCCATCGCGTAAAATGTGACGGCAGGCATCGTCATCTTGCTTTCTGCAATCCTGTTTTGTAATAACTTCCTCACCTCTTGCTTCTTACATCTTACATCAGCCCCTCAGACGTCAGCCTTCAGTCCTCTTACAAGTCCGCTCCGATGTCGCGGCGGAAGTATCTGTCGGTAAACTGAATTTTCTGGGCCTCTTCAAAAGACTTCTGCAATGCCTCGCTCTTGTCTTTACCATACGATGATACGGCAATGACACGACCGCCATTGGTGACAACTTTTCCGTCCTTGAGTGCGGTACCTGCATGGAAGACAATGCTGCCTTCAACCTTCTCAATGCCAGTCATCTCATAACCTTTCTGGTATGCCTGTGGGTAGCCCCCGCTGACCAGCATGACGCAGACGGCGGCACGCTCGTCGAACGCAATGGCGTGCTGGTCCAGATTACCTGCGGCAACACCTTCAAAGAGGTCGACGATGTCGCTCTTCAGACGCAGCATGACGCTTTCTGTCTCCGGGTCACCCATACGACAGTTGTATTCGATGACGTAGGGCTCAGGCTCGCCTGTCGGCGTGTTGGTGCGGTTGATGAGGCCAAAGAAGATAAAGCCTTTATAGTCGATGCCGTCGGCCTTCAGACCCTCTACCGTGGGACGGATGATGCGGTCTTCCACCTTCTGCATCCATTCTTTCGTGGCAAAAGGTACAGGACTGACCGAACCCATACCGCCCGTATTCAGACCAGTGTCGCCCTCACCGATACGTTTGTAGTCCTTGGCTTCAGGCAGTATCTGGTAGTGGTCGCCATCAGTGAGTACGAAGACGCTACACTCGATACCACTCATAAACTCTTCGATCACCACGCGACTGCTGGCATTGCCGAACATGCCGCCCAGCATTTCCTGCAGTTCCTTCTTGGCCTCGTCGAGGGTGGGGAGAATGAGAACGCCCTTGCCGGCACAGAGACCGTCAGCCTTCAGCACGTAGGGGGCTTGCAGTGTTTCCAGGAAGGCCAGGCCTTCCTGCACGTGTTCGCCGTCGAATGTCTCATAGCGGGCTGTCGGAATGTTGTGACGCACCATGAACGCTTTGGCAAAGTCCTTGGATCCTTCCAAAACGGCGCCAGCCTTTGAGGGACCAATGACGGGAACGTTCTTCGTGCGCTCATCAGCCTTCATGTCATCGTAGATGCCTTTTACCAGTGGGTCTTCTGGTCCGACGACCACCATGTCGATGGCTTTGTCGACACAGAACTGTTTGATGGCTTCGAAGTCGTCAGCCTTGATGGCTACGTTCTCTCCGCAATTACCAGTACCACCATTGCCTGGTGCAATGTACAGTTTCTCACATTTCTCACTCTGAGCAATTTTCCAGGCTAGCGCATGTTCACGTCCGCCACTGCCTAACAAAAGAATCTTCATCTTGTCGTTATTCGTTATATGGATGTTTCGAGATTGTTATAATTTACCTTGTTCTCCCAGATAGCTGTCTTTAAAGCCGAGGAAGTAGAGCACACCGTCCAGTCCGAGAGTGTTGATGCTCTGCTTGGCATTCTCCACCACACGTGGCTTGGCATGGAAGGCAATGCCCAGGCCAGCCTCACTAATCATGGGCAGGTCGTTGGCACCGTCACCAACAGCAATGGTCTGTGCCAGATTCACCTTCTCTACCTGTGCGATGAGCTTGAGCAGTTCTGCCTTACGGTGACCGTCAACGATTTCACCGACGTAGCGACCCGTCAGTTTGCCGTCTTCGCCCACCTCCAACTCGTTGGCATAGACGTAGTCGATGCCGTAGCGGCGCTGTAGGTATTCGCCAAAGAAGGTGAATCCACCAGAGAGGATGGCTATCTTGTAACCGCAGGTCTTCAGCACCGACATCAAGCGGTCTGCACCTTCTGTGATGGGCAGGTGTTCGGCAATGTCCTGCATGACGCTGACATCCAGACCTTTCAGCAGCGATACACGACGCGTAAAACTCTCCTTGAAGTCTATCTCGCCACGCATGGCACTCTCGGTGATGGCACGTACCTGGTCGCCCACGCCGTTGCGCTCAGCCAGTTCGTCGATACACTCCGTCTGGATGAGGGTAGAGTCCATATCAAAGCAGATGAGACGGCGCATGCGTCGGAACATGTCGTCTTTCTGGAACGAGAAGTCTATCTCCATCTCACTTGACAGCTTCATCAGTTTGCGTTGCATCTCCTGACGGTCGATGGGTTCGCCGCGTAGCGAGAACTGGATGCAGGCACGGGTGTGCTTGTCGAGTTGCTTGATGCTCTTACGACCAGTCAATCGCAAGATGCTGTCGATGTTTAGTCCTTGGTCGGCCAGGATGCGCGTGGCAGCTTCTATCTGTCGTGCTTCCAACTGGCGACCAAGCACCATGAGGATATAACGGTTCTTTCCTTGGTGACCTACCCAGTCTTCATATTCATCATCGCTGATTGGCGCAAAACCGATATTCACACCCAGCTCGGTAGCCTTGAATAGTAGCTCCTTCATGGCCAGTCCCGACTTCATCTCGTCGATACGCATCAGGATACCTAACGACAAGGTACTGTGAATATCCGCCTGTCCGATGTCAAGAATCTGGGTATCGTACTTGGCAAGGATACCCATGACAGCAGCAGTAAGTCCCGGACGATCTTGTCCAGTGATACGAATTAATATCTGCTCTTCTTTCACAATGCTTAATGCTTCAAATAATCTTCAAAATACTGTGTGATGCGCTCATGCAGATGCACACTGGCATGACCGCGCATGTTGTGCTCCTCGCCGGGATAGGCGAAGAAGTCAGGCTGTGTACCGGCCTTGATGCAGGCGTCGAGGAACGACAGACAGTGCTGAGGAACGACGGTGTTGTCGTTATAGCCAGTGATAATCTGTAACTTACCCTTCAGGTTCTTGGCCTTGTCGATGAGACTGATCTTGGCATATCCTTCGGGGTTGTTCTGCGGAGTGCCCATATAGCGCTCACCATACATAATCTCATACCATTTCCAATCGATGACAGGACCGCCGGCAACACCCACCTTGAAGACGTCGGGGTAGTTGAGCATCAAAGAGATGGTCATAAAACCGCCGAACGACCAACCGTGGATACCCATTCTGTCGGCATCCACGTATGGCAGACTCTTCAGGTATTCCACACCCTTCATCTGGTCTTGCATCTCTATCTGTCCTAACTGGTGGAAGGTAGCCTGTTCAAATGCCAGACCGCGATTCTCTGAACCGCGATTGTCAAGGATGAACAGTACATAGCCCTTCTGTGCCATGTAGGTCTCCCACGAACGGCTTTGCCAATGCCATGAAGCCTCTACGTTGTGGGCGTGGGGACCACCATAGACATAAACCACCGTGGGATATTTCTTGGTGGCGTCAAAGTTGTGCGGCTTCACCATGCGATAGTATAGGTCTGTCTTCCCGTCGGCAGCCTTGATGGTGCCACACTCAAAGATGGGCTGCTCGTAGCCCTCCCAGGGGTCTGCTGCCGTTAAGAGCCGAACGCCTTTTGCTGTCTGTGTGCTGACGACATCGATGTTGCGAGGTACGTCAGGTTCCGTATAACGGTCAATGAGATACTTACCGCTCTCCGACAACTCACCACGGTGAGAACCGCGACCATTGTCAAGCAGCGTGCGCTTACCCGTCTTGATGTTGACGCTGTAGATGTTGCGCTGAATAGCATTCTTCTCGTTCGATATGATGATGATGCTCTTGTCTTTCTTGTTGAAGCCCAACACTTCTTCCACGACCCACGGGCCCTTCGTCAACTGTTTCAGCAACTCTCCCTTATTATTAAATAGGTATAGGTGGTTGTAGCCGTCGCGCTGACTCTGCATCATAAATTTCGTCTCATCCCATGGAAGGAACACGATGGGGTGCATCGGTTCAACGTATTTGTCGCTCGTCTCACGATACAGTTCACCCAAGCGTTTACCTGTTGCTGCGTCATAGCTGACCAGCCGGCAGTCGTTCTGCCCACGGTTCAGTTCGAACATGTATATTGTCTTGGAGTCTGGACTCCAGGCGATGTTGGTGAAGTAGCAGACCTCCTCCGACCCCTCCATAGGCTGGGGAGTCTTCAGATAAACGGTTTTGTTTGTCTGTACATCGTAGACCCCGACGGTTACAACATGACTTGTCATACCTGCCATAGGATATTTGTCAGGCTCGTAGGTGGCACTGCGAGGGAAGATGTCTACCTGCGGATAGTCCGTCACCATGCTCTGATCCATCCGATAGAATGCCAGTCGTTGACTGTCAGGACTCCAGAAGGTGCCCTTGCTGATGCCAAACTCGTTGCGGTGTACGGATTGTCCGTAGACAATCTCGCGACTGCCATCGGTGGTCAGCTGATATTCCTTGCCCTGAGCGTCAACAACATATAACTGATGGTCCTTGGTGATGGTGGTGGCTTTCGCGCCACCCTTCCGCTCATTGTTCTCGTTGTCGGTAAGAGGACGAATGTCTTTGCCTGTCTTCTTGTCAACGAGGAAACACTGTTCTTTGTCGATGCGTATCAGTTCGTCTCCCCACCATGCATACCATTTGTTCTCTGGCTGCATGTTGCGGTAGTTGGTGCCGCCGAAGTTCAGATCTTCCAGGGTGAAGAGCTTTTTTTCTTGACCGCTCATGGACAGTGTTGTGCAAAGTAACAATAACAGAAACTTAATCTTCATCATTGTCGAAACGTCTGTTGTTCTTTCTCTTGTCAAAACCGCGACCGCCCTTGTTGAACTTTCGGCTGTCCCTGCTTTCCCTGCTGTCTCTGGAATATTTAGAACCTCTGGAGTCTCTGCTGTCTCTTGGACTTCTGGACTCTCTGGCTTCTCTTGCCTCCTTGCGTTCGAAACTATGGAACTTAAACGAGCGGATGTCTGCCTCTGCGTTCTCTTCCTGTTCGTCCAGACGCTTTTTGAACTCGCGGTTCTGCTTGAAGCGGCGCTTTTCGGCCATCTTCTGCTTCTCCTCTTCTGTCTTGACAGTGCCACCCTCGGCACGGAAGTCCTTGATTTTGCCGTCAAACAGTTGATATTTGCGGAACTCACACTCCAACGAACCATTGAAGACGGGAATCTTGATAGAGGGCTTCAGACCAATCTGGTCAAAGCATTCCTCACGGTAAGACAATATCCAGGCGTCGTTGCCCGTAAACTCGTGTTTCAGGCGCTCGCCAATCATCTTGTAGGTGCCCAGCAGGTCGGGGGTTGAGATACGCTCGCCATAGGGAGGATTGGTGACGATGATGCTCTTGTCCTTGGGTTTGGTGAAGTTCTTGAAGTCTTGTTCCGTCACCGTGATGTCGCTGATCAAACCGGCAGCCTTGGCATTGAGGCGGGCCGTGTTGACAGCCTTGATGTCTACATCGTAGCCATAGATATGGTGGTTGAACTCACGCTCCTGAGAGTCGTCGTTGTATATTTTGTCAAACAGGTCGGCATCGAAGTCGGGCCACTTCTCAAAGGCAAACTCCTTGCGGAACAGGCCCGGTGCCATGTTGTGGGCGATGAGTGCTGCCTCGATGAGCAAGGTACCGGAACCGCACATCGGGTCGATGAAGTCGGTTTCTCCCTGCCAGCCGGTCATCATAATCATGCCGGCAGCCAGCACCTCATTCAGAGGAGCCTCTACCGACTCCTGGCGATAGCCGCGACGGTGGAGCGATTCTCCACTGGAGTCAAGACACAGCGTGCACTGGTCTTCTGCAATATGGATGTGCAGTCGGATGTCGGGGTTGCTGATGCTGATATTGGGGCGCTTCCCTGTACGCTCACGGAACTGGTCAACGATGGCGTCCTTGACCTTGTATGCTACAAATTTTGAGTGTCTGAACTCCTCAGAGAAGACCACCGAGTCGACGGCAAAGGTCTTGTCAAGGGCAATATATTCGCTCCAGTCAATGTCTTTCACGCCCTCATAGACTTCATCAGCAGAGCGAGCACAGAAATGCTTGATGGGTTTTAGAATACGTATAGCGGTGTGTAACTGGAAGTTGGCTCGGTATAAGAGCTCCTTGTCTCCCTGAAAGGTAACCATTCGACGCCCTGTCTGTACGTCATTTGCGCCCAGTTGCGTTAACTCCTTCGCTAAGACGGGCTCTAAGCCCATAAAGGTCTTGGCGATGATTTCAAATTGTTGTGCCATTATGTATAATAGGTATAATTATGGTGCAAAGGTAAGCATTAACAAGCAAAAAAACAAATAAACTCCATATTATTTTGGTTTTTACAAAAAGAATTCATAACTTTGCACAATCATAAGTACTTAGCTGTATGCCGTCAATAGTAATACTTCCGCTGATAGTCCTTTCCGACCTGTTTCGGATAGATATCCTGTTCTGGTTGATTACACTGCCTATTGTGGCGGTGCTGGTATGCTTTCTGCTGTGGCAGTATCGTCAGCATCAGGGACTTGTGTCTGACATGTCGGTATTGAACACGGTGCAGCATCGCAACATAGAATACGACTTGGTGCTGAAGGCAATGAAGCTGGCCGTATGGCATATCGACGTGCAGGAACGTACCATTACTTATGATGCCGATTATCGTGATGCCCTTGATGTAGCGTCCATACCACCCGGTTCTGATGTGGAAATGTTTTGCGACAATCTGCTGCCCGTCTATAAGGAACGTATTAGGACGAGCATGATTGACCTGCTGCAAGGCCGTACCGACCATGTTCGTGAACAGTATCAGGCTCGCTCGCTGCAGGGTGATGGCACCACGTGGGGAGAAACCTATGCCGTCGTTGACAAGCGCGATGCCGATGGACATCCTCTGACCATTGTCGGTACGTCGATGCGCATCGACAAACAGAAAGAGATAGAAATGGCACTGATCAAGGCGCGTAACCAGGCTGAAGAGAGCGACCGCATGAAGACGGCCTTCCTGGCCAATATCAGTCACGAGGTGCGTACCCCTCTTAATGCAATAGTCGGATTCAGTGAGGTGTTGGCTGGTAATCCTTCTGACGATGAGCGTACGATGTTGTCGAAGCTGATTCGTCAGAATAATGCCCGTCTGTTGCATCTCTTCGATGATGTGGTGAATATGTCCCGGTTGGAAGCTGGAGGAGGCTCTGTGAGTAAGCAGCGTTTCTTGGTAAGGGATTTCTTGCAGGAAGTCGTTGAAAAGTATGCCGCACAAGCCGCCGAGAAGCATCTGACACTGGCTGTCGATGCCCATTCGGAAACGCTGGAGCCCCATACAGACCGTGACCGTCTTCTGCAGATTGTGTGTCACTATGTAGAAAACGCACTTAAGTTTACAACGGCGGGAAGTATCACCATCGGTGCCAATCTGGAGGTCGGCCATATGCGCGTATGGGTTCGCGACACAGGAAAAGGAATAGAGGCGGAGTACTGTGGCGACAAACTCTTTGAGCGCTTCGTGAAGGTTGATGAGTTTGAACAGGGCACAGGTCTGGGTCTGAGTATATGTCGCAGTCTGGCGATAATGCTGGGCGGCAAGGTCGGCATGGAATCAGAGTTAGGCGTTGGCTCACTATTTTGGGTAGATGTACCCTACGCATGAATAAGATTAGAATTATAGGACTTTGGCTATTGCTGATGTGGCTGTTGCCTTTGCAGGCACAGGAAACCATCCAAGGGCATGTTGTCGACGAGGCGACAGGCGAGGGCATCGGTTTCGCCAGTGTGCAGTATAAGGGGCTGAACCTTGTTGCCATCACCGATCCTCAAGGTCGTTTTACGATTCGCTTGCTGAAAGGCAAACGTCTGACTATCAGTGTGCTGGGTTATAAGTCGCGCACCATTGATATCTCCGACGACAGTGAGAAACTCTTTGTCTCGCTGCGCCAGGATGCCAAGGCACTGAAGGAGGTGACGGTCAAGAAGAAGCGTACGCGCTACAGTCGTAAGAACAACCCTGCCGTAGAACTGATGAAGCGGGTCATTGCCAACAAGAAACAGACCAATCTGGCTTTGCGTGACTACTATCAGTATCAGAAATACCAGAAGCTGACCCTTGCCCTGAATGATGTCAATCCGCAAATGCTCTCCAACCCCAAGCTAAGCAAGTTTCCGTGGCTGCTGAAACAGGTGGAAACCAATCAGTTGACGGGAAAACTGATATTGCCGCTCAGTGTTGACGAGACGGTGACACAGAAGGTCTACCGCCGCAGTCCTCGTGACGAGAAAGACATCATCAAAGGGCAGCGCTCGTCGGGTATCAATGACTTTTTCCAGACTGGCGAGATACTGAATACCGTGACAAAGGATGTCTTTACCGATATCAACATCTACGATGACCAGGTACGCATCCTGCAGCATCCTTTCACGTCGCCCATTGGCGACGGAGCCATCTCGTTCTACCGTTTCTATATAGAGGATACGTTGGCTGTCGACCGTGACAGTTGCATCCACCTGCATTTCCTGCCCAACAATCAGCAGGACTTTGGCTTCCGTGGCGATTTGTATGTGTTGAAAGACTCCTCGTGCCAGGTGAAGCGCTGTGAACTGATACTGCCCAACCAGACCGATGTCAACTTTGTGGAGAACATGAAGTTGGTGCAGGAGTTTACCCAGTTGCCTACCGGTGAGTGGGTGCTGTCTGTAGACGACATGATTGTCGAGATGGCCCTCTTCGACTTTATGCAGAAGGGTGTAGCCATCAAGACGACACGCCTGTCGGACTATGCTTTCGACGAGATTCCCAAACAACTCTTCCGTGGCAAGGCCAAGACGGCCGTTGACCCTGACGCTGAACTGCAGGACGACGCCTTCTGGCGCGAGCATCGTAAGGTAGAACTGACGAAGAGTGAAGACGCCATGGGCGACTTCCTCAGCGGCATGCAGTCTACGGGTGGCTTCAAGTATGTGCTGGGCGCCCTGAAAATCCTGGTAGAGAACTACATAGAAACCGGCAAGAAGAGCAAGTTTGATATCGGACCTGTGACCTCCTTCGTCAGCAATAACTTCATCGACGGCCTGCGTACCCGCTTGGGCGGTCAGACTACCGGCAACCTGAACCGTCACCTGTTCTGGAAAGGCTATATAGCCCGTGGGTGGAAGAGCAAGAATACCTATTACAGCAGTGAACTGACATGGTCGCTGAACAAGAAGAAATACACGCCCAGCGAGTTCCCCAAACGGAACATCTCGTTCCTCTCAACCTACGACGTGATGTCGCCTTCCGACAAGTTCCTCAGCACCGACAAGGACAATGTCTTTACCGCGTGGAAGTGGGCTACGGTCGACAAGATGATGTTCTACCACCGCCAGAAGCTAACCTTCGAGCGCGAGGAAGCATGGGGATTCCGCAGCCTCTTCAGCATCAAGACCGAGCAGAACGAGGCTGCCGGTAACATGCAGTTTGTTCGGTTGTCTTCGCCCGAGGCGGTGAAGTTCCGCACCACCGAACTGCGTGCCGAGATAGAGTACAGTCCCGGGGCCTTGTATGTCAACTCCAAGATGAGACGCCACAAGGTCAACCGCGAGGCTCCCATTATGACCCTCAGCCATGTCGTCGGCGTGAAGGGACTGCTGGGTGGCGAATACACCTATAACTATACCGAGGCCAGCATCTTCAAGCGCTTTTGGTTGGGCTCGTGGGGCCGCATCGACCTCTTCACCCGTGCTGGCGTACAGTGGAATCAGGTGCCCTTTCCGTTATTGTGCATGCCTGCTTCCAATCTGTCCTATTTCAGTCATAAGCACATGTTCAACCTCATCAATAGCATGGAGTTTATGAACGACCGTTTTGTCAGCATCGACTTCAACTGGGATATGCAAGGCAAAATCTTCAACCGCATTCCGCTGATTCGCCGTCTGCATTGGCGCGAGTATATCGGTGCCAAGATGCTGTGGGGAGCGCTGTCCGACAAGAACAATCCTTATCTGGAACGTAATGCAGGCAGCAGCGTGCTGATGGCCTTTCCCGCACAAACCCAGCTGATGAACCCTGACGTCCCCTATTGGGAGATATCATTAGGCATCCGTAGCATCTTCCGTTTCTTCCAGGTGGAGTATGTGCGCCGTATGAATTATAACGACACTCGCTTTGGCCCGAAGAACAGCGTACGCCTTGGCTTTACCCTGATGTTCTAAAAAAAACTGCATAAACGTTTGCTTTTTTGCTCGTTTTATTTTACCTTTGCGGAGACTTAGAACTTTAAACGTTATTACTCAACAGTTGTTCTTCTGGGAGACTACTGCCAAAGTGATGCTATAATACTGTGACGTCATGAGAAAAACAGTCTTTTCATTCTTCCTGCTGCTGTTGCTGCCTATGAGCATACAGGCGGTCATTCCTGATATCAAGTTTCGTCGTCTGAATACGCGCGATGGTTTGTCTAATTCGCAGGTCAACTATGTCTACCGCGACTCGCGCGGCTTTGTGTGGATGGGTACAGCCTATGGTCTGAATCGCTACGATGGCTATCGCTTCAAGACGTTCTTCTCAAACAAGCGCGACACCACCTCTATGCGCGACAACTACACGGACGAAATCATGGAGGCCTATGACGGCAAGCTGTGGCTGAAGCAGGGCATGAACTATTGCATCTACGACCCGCAGACAGAGTCTTTCGAGCGTCATGTCGGTCGTGTACTCTCCGAATATGGCATCACTGGCGGCGTAGAACGCCTTTATATCGACAGCAAGCGGCGCTTTTGGGTGAAATGCTATGACGATGGTATCTATTGCTACAACCCCAAGACGGAGAAGCTGTCTCATATCCGTCGAGGCTATGAGCAGGGACAGTTTAATCCTAACTATGGCATCTCTACTTTCTACAGTTTTGGCGATAAGGTGGTGTTGACGACCTATCAGGGAGAACTGGTTATGATGAATGGAGAGAAGGGAGTGATAGAGTGGGAGAGTACCTGGGTGCGCGACCATGGCGGTCCTCGCAACCAGGACTATAAGGTGTTTCTTGACCAGCAGGGTAACGTGTGGGTGACCTGCCAGGGCAATACCTACGTCTATATCGCCCGCGAAAAGCGCTGGTACCCCTCACTGATAGACCTGCTGACCAGCCGCCATGTCGACAATGCTCCTCAGAGTCTGTATATATGGGATGTCAAGGCCGATCGCCGTGGATGGCTGTGGGTGGCTACCGACCATGATGGTGTCTTGGTCATCAACCTGAAGAGTCGCCAGTTCCGTCAGTTCCTCAGCAACAAGTTCGATGAGTCGACCATCTCTGAGAATACGTGTAAGCATATTTATGTAGACCGTAGCGGAAGTGTGTGGATTGGTACCTATAAGAATGGTGCCAACGAGTATGTCGAGGGTATCTCCAGCTTGAGGAGCGTCGAGTTGGGCGATGTCAATACTGTTTGCGAAGACCGCTATGGTAACTACTGGGTAGGTTCCAATGAGAATGGCATCCTGGTGTATAATCCCAAAACCAATGAGGTGGTACGTCAGTATACCACACAGAACAGCAATCTGAGTTCCAATATCATGGTAGGTTCCTGCTATGCCAGCGACGGTTCCGTGTGGTTTGGCTCCTATAACGGCGGTCTGGTGCGTTGCATCCCCTCGGCAGCTAATCCTGCTGACGCGCAGATTGTCAACTATCGTTCCGAGACAGGCTGCGGCTTGGCCATCAATAGCGTGTGGAGCGTGACGGAAGACCGTTGGCACCGCATCTGGTTAGCCACGCTGGGCGGTGGTGTTCAGATGCTTGACCTCAAGACCAATAAGTTCCGCACATGGACTGCCGAGAATGCCAAGTTGCCCAGCAACTATCTGACCTCCACCTGGTGGACCAAGAAAGGGTGGCTCATGATGGGTACCAGCTGGTACTATTGTCTGGTCAATCCTGCCACAGGAAAACTCATCAACCGTGTCATCCCCGACGACCCCAATATCCCTGCCAATACAGGAACGTCCGTGTGCGTCATGGAAGACAGCCGCGGACTCATCTGGCAAGGCTCTACGTCGGGTGCTGCCGTCCACGATCCGCATACCAAGCGTGTCTACTTGCTGGATATGACCAATGGACTGATTGGCTCAAGCATTGCTTCTATTGTGGAGGATCAGAGCCATATCATGTGGGTTATCACCGATCATGGTGTTTCCAAGGTTATCCCCGAACAGCAGGAGGACCGTTCGTGGCAGTTTACGGTGCGCAGCTATACCAGTAGCGACGGCTTGCAGAAGGGTACCTATAACCAACGTTCTTCCTATGTCACGCGTAGCGGTCTGCTGCTGGTGGGCGGTCAGGGCGGTCTGGACATCATCAATCCCAAGGGACTGTCCAACACGCGCAGCAAGGAGCGTCCCGTCTTCAGTGGCCTGCAGTTGTTCGACAGGGACGTACCCGTCGGCAAAGAGATTGACGGTCGCGTCATCCTCGATGAGGCCCTCGATGTCTGTCGCGATATCACCCTGCGCTTCAGCGACCAGTTTACCATCCAATTGGCCAGTGACGCAGGTAATGTCAACAATGAGAAACGCTTTGTCTACAAGCTGGAAGGCTTCAACGAAAACTGGGTGAAGACCTCCGAGTTGAACCCCAACATCACCTATAACTCCTTGCATTCAGGCTCATACACCCTGTGTGTGCGCATGCTCAACGACGATGGCACCATTGGTGACGAGGAGGCTCGCATGGATATTACCATCCGTCCTGCCCTCTGGCGCACCCGTTGGGCCATGCTGCTCTACATTATTGCCATTGCCGCCATTGCCCTGTTGTGGCGTCACTGGTATATCAAGCGCCTGAGTCGCCGCATGGAGACAGAGACCGTACGTCGTGAACTGGAGAAGAAGCAGTGGATGAACGAGGAACGCATGAAGCTGAAGAAGGAATATGCCGAGAAGAGAGGTACGACAGACCATCCCGGTGAGGCTACTTCCACCTATCACGTGGTAGCCCGTCGTCATCTGGGCGACCTGGTAGACTTCCTGCGCCAGATCTGTAAGGACTTTACGTCGCCTGACAAGCGAAAGACCGTGAAGGTCAACTTCCTGTCGCCCGTTCCTGAGTTGGAGGTGGAGTATGACGGCATCCTGCTGTCTGAGGCTATTAACATACTCCTCAACAACTCGGTGCTCTTCGCCCACCATGACTGCGTCATCAGCGTGGGAGTGGTGCGCCAGCAAGACGGCCGTGCCCAGATACAGGTGGCGGACAACGGCATCGGCATCAAGGACGAGTTCAAAGAGCATGCCTTCGACCCCATGGCTAACGAGGATGGCATCGGCCTTGACCGTGTGAAAGCTGTCATTGATGCCCACGATGGTACCATCCGCATTGAGGATAATCCTGGTGGTGGCACCATCTTCATCATCACGCTTCCTCCTGTCGAGGAGATAGAAGAGGCTGTCCTCTTGGACGATTGATAACAACCAAAACATAATACGATAGCCAAATGAAAATTTTGAGAGCGATGACAGCGGGAGTGCTGTCGATGGTAGCCGCTACACTATGGGCTGCCGATTACACCGTGAACGGTCAGTTTATCACGATTCCTGTGCAACAGCCGCAGGCCGACGGCGCCAAGGTGGTGCGCCTGCAGGTGGTGACGGATAACATCATCCGTGTACAGGCCACCTCAGAGAGTCAACTTCCTGAGAAGCAGAGTCTTATCATCGTCAAACAGACGTCGAAGCCCAAGTTCGAAGTCACCGATGGTCAATTGGTACGTGTCAAGGCTGCAAATGTCGAGGCGCGAGTAGACAAGAAGACGGGACAGGTGCTGTTCTACGATGCTACCGGCAAGAAGATTATCGGTGAG
>OMQN01000066.1 GCA_900313235.1 uncultured Prevotellaceae bacterium
AAAGTATTAGAAAACTATGCCAAGATCAGTAAATCACGTTGCATCACGTGCAAAACGTAAGAGAATTCTGAAACTCACTCGCGGTTACTTTGGTGCCCGCAAGAATGTTTGGACAGTAGCCAAGAACACTTGGGAGAAGGGTCTTACCTACGCTTATCGCGATCGTAAGAACAAGAAGCGCAACTTCCGTGCCCTGTGGATTCAGCGTATCAACGCTGCCGCTCGTCAGGAGGGTATGAGCTATTCTGTACTCATGGGTAAGCTGGCTAAGGCTGGTATCGAGATCAACCGCAAGGTGCTCGCCGACCTGGCTCTGAACAACCCTGAGGCTTTCAAGGCTATCGTAGCTAAAGTGAAGTAAGAAAGAAAGCGAAAGCAATAAAAAAGAGCTGCAATTGAAAGGTTGCAGCTCTTTTTTTTGTTATTTTGAAATAAATTGTGTATCTTTGCGAACAATTTATTAGCAATAACCATTATTTTAAAGAAATATGAAGAAACTGTTGTTAGGAGACGAGGCCATTGCTCAGGGCGCACTGGATGCGGGGCTGAGTGGTGTCTATGCCTATCCGGGCACTCCTTCTACCGAGATTACTGAGTATATCCAGGGCTCGCCACTCGCTAAGGAGCGTGGTGTGCACAGTCGCTGGTCGACCAACGAGAAGACAGCCATGGAGGCTGCGCTGGGTATGTCGTTTATGGGCAAGCGTGCACTGGTGTGCATGAAGCATGTGGGACTGAACGTCTGCGCAGACCCCTTTGTCAATAGTGGCATGACGGGTGTCAACGGCGGTGTCGTAGTACTGGTTGCCGACGACCCGTCGATGCACTCTTCACAGGACGAGCAGGACTCCAGGTTCTATGGTAAGTTTGCCATGATACCCACCTTCGAACCCTCTAACCAACAGGAGGCCTACGATATGATGGCTGCAGCCTTTGCGTATAGCGAGAAGCAGTGTCTGCCCGTGCTGATGCGCGTCACCACTCGTATGGCCCACAGCCGTGCCGTCGTGGAACTGGCAGACACACCCCGTGAGCAGAATGCGCTGAACTACGATGCCAAGGCTGCCAACTGGGTACTGCTGCCCGCCAATGCGAAGAAGCGCAATGATGCGGTGACTGCCCAACAGACTCAGCTGGAGGACGACGCCTGCAACTCCACCTATAATATATATATAGAAGGTCACGATAAGAAGCTTGGTATTCTGGCCAGCGGCATCGGTTTCAACTATGTCAGCGAGTGCTTCCCACAGGGCAGTCCGTATCCCATTCTGAAGGTGTCGCAGTATCCGTTGCCCAAAAAGCTGGTACGCCGACTGATGGACGAGTGCGAAGAGGTGCTCATCGTTGAGGAGGGACAGCCCTTCATCGAGGACATCGTGCGTGGCGTGGCAGACCTGAAGACGGTGCATGGTAAGCTCGACGGCACCCTGCCTCGCACTGGCGAATTAACTCCTGATAGTGTTGGACAGGCCATCAATGCGGTAACACATTCTTCACTCTTCACCCTCCACTCTTCATTTGAGCGAAGCGACATTGTGGTGCCTCGTCCCCCTGCACTCTGTCAGGGCTGTGGCCATCGCGACGTGTATGCTGCGCTCAACGAGGTGCTGAAGGAGTATGACAACCCACGTGTCTTTGGCGACATCGGCTGTTACACGCTGGGCTTCCTGCCTCCGTTCCGTGCCATCCACTCGTGTGTGGACATGGGTGCATCTATCACGATGGCCAAGGGTGCTGCCGACGCTGGTCAGTGGCCTGCCGTAGCCATCATTGGCGACTCGACATTCACGCATAGCGGTATGACGGGTCTGTTGGATGCCATCAACGAGAATGCCAACATCACTGTTATCATCTCCGACAACCTGACGACAGGCATGACGGGTGGACAGGACTCGGCAGGAACCAATAAGTTTGAGGCCATCTGCCGTGGCTTGGGACTGAGCGACGAACACCTGAAGGTGGTCGTTCCCCTGCCTAAGAACATGCCGGAGATTACGCAGATGATTCGTGATGAAATCAACTACCACGGAACCAGCGTTATCATCCCGCGTCGTGAGTGCATGCAGACATTACAACGTCATCTGAAACAAAAGAAGGCGGCTGAGAAAAAATAAATGGTCAAATTGTAAATTGTCATATTGTAAATGAAAGTAGATATCATACTTTGTGGCGTAGGAGGACAGGGAATCCTCTCTATCGCTACCATCATTGGCGAGGCTGCCATGAATGAGAACCTATACATCAAACAGGCTGAGGTGCACGGCATGTCACAGCGTGGTGGCGATGTGCAGTCGAACCGAAGGAGGGCTGGATCATTACGAGCAGTACGCCCTTTGTCAATATCCCCAACTATCCCGACATCGAGGTCATCAAGGCAGAGCTGCAGAAGTTACCTCATGTCATCATGCTTGACATTGAAGGGAAAGCAAAGGATGCTGGCGTGCCCCGCTCAGCCAACGTCATCCTGCTGGGTGCTGCCCAGAAGGCGTTGGGCATTGAGTACGAGAAGTTGGAGGATGCCATCCGCCGCGTGTTTGGTCGTAAGGGCGAGGCTATCGTTGAAGCCAACATCAAGGCATTGGCAATCGGTCGCGAGGCGCAGAAATAAATGGTAAATCGTAAATGGTCAAATAGTAAATGATAGAAACACCAATCAAGAAAGAGATTGTCGACCGTCTTATAGCAGAGCTGGGCATTACCGACTTTGCCAAAGCGACCATCCGTGAGGTCAAGCAGGTGGCTGCGAAGGCTGAGAAAGAGAGTGGCGTGGAGTTTATCAAGATGGAGATGGGCATCCCCGGACTGCCTGCCGCACAGGTGGGTGTCGACGCACAGGTCAAGGCCCTGCAAGCGGGCATCGCCCACTCATACCCCGACATCCAGGGCTATCCCGAACTGAAGAAGGAGGCGTCGCGCTTTGTCAAGGCATTCATCGGACTGGACGTAGCTGCTGAGGGCTGTGTGCCCGTCACGGGTTCTATGCAGGGCACCTTTGCCTCGTTCCTCACCTGTTCACAGGCACAGAAAGGCAAGGATACCGTTCTGTTCATCGACCCCGGTTTCCCAGTACAGAAGATGCAACTGCAGGTGATGGGCGTGAAGTATGAGACCTTCGACGTCTACGACTATCGTGGCGAGAAACTTGGCGCCAAGCTGGAGTCGTACCTGAAGAACGGCAACATCTGTGCCATCGTCTACTCCAATCCAAACAACCCGGCATGGATTTGTCTGAACGAACAGGAGTTGGAGACCATCGGCAAACTGGCGACACAATACGACTGCGTGGTGATGGAAGACCTGGCATACTTCGCCATGGACTTCCGCCAAGACCTCAGCGTACCGTTTCAGCCACCTTACCAGCCCAGCGTAGGACGCTATACCGACAACTATATGTTGCTGATCAGTGGTTCCAAGGCTTTCTCGTATGCTGGCGAGCGCATCGGCGTGGTATGTATCAGCAACAAACTGTTCCATCGCCACTTCGAGCAGTTGGCACAGCGCTATCAGGGACTGCCCTTCGGACTGGTCTTCTCGACGCGCATGCTCTATGCCTTGTCGTCAGGTACCAGCCACTCGGCACAGTATGCCATGGCTGCCATGCTGAAAGCCGCCACTGACGGGGAGTACGACTTCCGCAAGGAGGTGAGCGTCTATGGCGTGCGTGCCCATAAGCTGAAGGAGATATTCCTGCGCCATGGCTTCCACGTGGTCTATGATAAGGACCTCGACCAACCGGTAGCTGACGGCTTCTACTTCACCATAGGCTATAAGAACATGACGAGTGGACAGTTGGCCAAGGAATTGATGTACTATGGTGTGTCAGCCATCTGTCTGATAACCACAGGGTCGCATCAGGAAGGCCTGCGCGTCTGTACCTCGTTCATTGAGGATCACCAGTATGCCCAACTGGAGGAGCGCATGCAGGTGTTTGAAGCAAACAACCCCTAACAAAAGTGGACGGCGGTTTTCCCGCCGTCCACTTTGTTATTCTGATAAATCTACTGTTTCGAACTTGAAGTCCTGCGTCGTGATGTAGCGCACTTCATACGTGGAGGGATGCTTGGCATCACCGATATATTTCTTGCGCAACTTCAGGTATTTCTTCTCAGCCTTTTTCATCGTCTTGGCGAAGACAACCACACAGACCCTGTCTCGCTGCTGCATCTTCGTAGCGAAGTGCTCTTTCAACTGAGCAGCATAGTTGTCGCGTCCCAACAGGAACTTTGTCTTGGTATCATACCATGCCTTCTGAACATCCTGGATTTCCGTCATGTAAACGACAGAATCCTTGAAAGAGGCAGCAAACCCGAATACATACATGTGTGGAACCTGCACCTGTTTGGCTTCAGCTCCCATAGCGACGCTGACCAGCAGCGTGAAAAGCATATACTTTAAATATCTCATTGTCCTAAATATGACTTTAATAATTGATTCTTGGTATTTCCACGGAGGCGGCGGATGGCTTTCTCCTTGATTTGGCGCACACGCTCACGCGTGAGACCGTATTTGTTGCCAATCTCTTCGAGCGTCATCTCTGGCTCTCCAATGCCATAGAATGCCTTGATGACACAGCGCTCACGGTCGTTCAGCGTCTGCAGCACGTTGGAGATTTCCTCACGCAACGACTCCAGCACCAACTGGCGGTCGGCAAGTGGGGCATCGTCGTTGACCAGCACGTCAAGGAGTGAGTTGTCCTCACCATCGATAAATGGTGCGTCGACAGATACGTGGCGCGTATTGGCCAGCATCGCCTCACCGACTTTCTCTTCAGGCAGGTCTATCTGCTCTGATATCTCGTCAACCGACGGACGGCGCTCGTTCTCCTGCTCGAATTTGTTGAGCATGCGGTTGATCTTGTTGACCGATCCTACCTGGTTCAGAGGCAGGCGGACTATACGACTCTGCTCGGCAATAGCCTGCAGGATAGACTGACGAATCCACCATACAGCATAAGAGATAAACTTAAAGCCACGCGTCTCGTCAAACTTCTCTGCAGCCTTGATGAGTCCCAGATTGCCCTCATTGATGAGGTCGGGGAGCGACAGTCCCTGGTTCTGGTACTGTTTGGCAACAGACACTACAAAACGCAGATTCGCCTTGGTGAGCTTGTCCAGTGCCTTGCGGTCTCCCTTGCGTATACGTTGTGCCAGTTCCACCTCTTCGTCTGTAGAAAGCAGATCTTCACGGCCTATCTCCTGTAAGTATTTTTCCAACGACTCACTTTCGCGATTCGTGATGGATTTGGTGATTTTTAGTTGTCTCATTTAGTCGTAAATTTTATAGCCAGATGCAAAAGTAAGGTATTTTTCTGGAATAACCAAAAAATACCTTACTTTTTTTGCTTTTAGCATTTAGCATTTAGCTTTTAGCTTTTAGCATTTGGCCAACTGCCAACAGCTAACAGCCAACTGCCAACAACTACTCATTCTGCAGATAGACCACGAAGCCGCCGCGTTTGCCAGTGGGGAAGATACCCTTGATGACGAGCATCTGGTCTTTGGCTTCTTTCACAACCTCCTGCAAATCGTCGAACGAACGCATAGGCTGGTCGTTGACAACCTGGATGATGAAGCCCTTGGGTACACCGGCATCCTTCATCTTGCCGCCGTTGACCTTCAGCACCTCCAGACCGTAGCTGATCTCCAGCTGCTTCTTCTGACTGTCAGTGACAGGACGTACATCGATGCCTAAGACGTCGACATCGGCATTCTTGACCACCTTCGTATTGCCCTGCTCGTTCTTCAGGGTCAGCGTAACAGTCTTCTCCTTCTTGTTGCGCAGGAACTTCACGATGACCTTGTCGCCAGGACGCTTCTGGGCGATGACACCCTGCAGTTCACCAAACTGCTTCACCTTCTTGCCGTCGATGGTTGTTATCACGTCGCCCTTCTGCAGACCAGCGTCAGCAGCGGCACCGTCTTCTACCACCTCAGCGATATAGATACCTTCCATGGTACCGAGGTCCACCTCGTTGCCCTTCTCTTTCTCGCTGTCGACATAAGCATTGACGTCGCTACCCTTGATGCCTATCATGGCACGTTGGTAGGTACCGTACTTCTTAAAGTCTTCTACAGCCTTCTTGACGATGGCGGTAGGGATGGCAAAACCATAACCGATGTTCGAACCGGTCTGTGAGTACAGCATGGCATTGATACCAATCAGTTCACCACGCGTGTTGACCAGTGCACCACCAGAGTTACCCTGGTTGATGGCTGCGTCGGTCTGAATCATCGAACTGACGCCCTGTCCCATGGTGCGGGCCTTGGCACTGACGATGCCGGCAGTGACGGTGTTGTTCAGACCTAAGGGGTTACCTACGGCCAGTACCCATTCACCCACCTTCACATCGTCGCTGTTGGCAATGACGATGGCAGGCAGATCCTTGGCGTCAATCTTGATAAGTGCCAAGTCAGTAGCTTTGTCGGCACCAATGATGCGGGCTGAGTATTCCTTGGAGTTCTCGTTGAGCGTTACCGTCAACTCGTCAGCACCGTCTACCACGTGGTTGTTAGTGACGATGTAACCATCAGCCGAGATGATGACACCAGAACCGGCAGCGGCACGCTTGGGAGTCTGCACCTGGCGCTGACGTTTGCCATTGTTGCCCTGACCTTGTCCACGACCGAAGAAACCGCCGAAGGGGTCTGAGAAGAAGTCTTCGAAGGGGTCGCTGTACTCCACCGTCTGTACCTTGGAGTTGGTCACCGACTTGATATATACCACTGCGGGCAGTGACTTCTCGGCTGCATAGGTTAGGTCAACGGGTTGTCCTGGAGCAACAGCAGCTGTAGCTGGAGCGGCCTGTGTCTTGTTGCACGAGGCTGCGGAGAATGCAACGACCATGAGATACATGGCAGGCATCAATGTCTTTACAATCTTTTTCATAATCTTATCAGTTTAATTGTTGTTATTGTTCAATCGCTTTTGTCGTTTGACGGTGCAAATATAGGAGCATTTTTCCATAAACTGACATTTTGTCGTATCTTTTTGTCGCAATTTAACACTTCTGCCACTTGGCTTAACGGCTGTTAGAAATTAACGATTGAATTGTGAAAATACTGACAAAATTAACGATAACACACTTTGATAGTTTGATATATGTAAGTAACGAAACAGGGAAGCACTCATGGCTTCCCTGTTATATGAAGATATGTGCGTATCAATACTCAAAAGTACCAAACTCACTCTTGATCGTCAGGCTCTTCTTACCTTCCTCGATGTGACCGACAACCTGGGCATCGATGTTAAAGGACTTGGAGAGGGCGATGACCTGTTCTGCCACCTCAGGACGCACATAGATTTCCATACGGTGTCCCATGTTGAACACCTGATACATCTCCTTCCAGTCTGTACCGGAACACTCGTGGATAGCACGGAACAGGGGTGGAACGGGGAACATGTTGTCCTTGACGACCTTGCAGTTGTCGCTCACAAAGTGGAGCACCTTGGTCTGCGCGCCACCCGTACAGTGTACCATACCATGAATCTCGGGGCGCAGCTCGTCGAGCAACTTCTTGATGACGGGAGCATAGGTGCGAGTGGGAGAGAGCACCAACTGTCCCATATTGGGCAGCACTGTGTCCTGCGATTCCGTCGCAGGATAAGGGACCGCATCCGTCAACTTGTACTTACCGCTATAGACCAACTCGTTGGGAACGGCATGGTCGAAACTCTCGGGGTACTTCTCTGCCAGGTATTTGGCAAAGACGTCGTGGCGCGCAGAGGTCAGTCCGTTACTGCCCATACCGCCATTGTAACGCTTCTCGTAGGTAGCCTGGCCTGTCGATGACAGACCTACGATGACATCACCCGGACGGATGTTGGCATTGTTGATGACGTTCGAACGCTTCATGCGACACGTCACCGTACTGTCGACAATGATCGTGCGTACGAGGTCGCCCACATCAGCTGTCTCGCCACCAGTGGGATAGATGCCGATGCCCATCTCGCGGAGTTCGGCCAACAACTCGTCGGTGCCATTGATGATGGCAGAGATGACTTCGCCAGGGACGAGCATCTTGTTGCGACCGATGGTCGAACTGACGAGGATGTTGTCGACAGCACCCACGCAGAGCAGATCGTCGGTATTCATCACAATAGCGTCCTGGGCAATGCCCTTCCATACGCTGAGGTCGCCAGTCTCTTTCCAGTACATGTAGGCCAGTGACGACTTCGTGCCGGCACCGTCGGCATGCATGATGTTACAGTACTCCGGGTCTCCTCCTAAGATGTCGGGGATAATCTTACAGAAAGCCTGTGGGAAGATACCCTTGTCGATGTTCTTAATAGCTGCGTGTACGTCCTCCTTGGCGGCAGAAACGCCACGCATCATATATCTGTTGTCCATATTCTTCTTCGTGTTTGTTGCTGTCAGCAATCGCCTTTCTTCGTTGCGTTTGTTGCTGTGTCACAGCAACATTAGAACTTCACCTGTGGTGCTTTCTCGGCACCAGCCTCTGCCTCAAACTTATCCATCTTCTCGAAACCGAACATACCTGCCAGCAGGTTCTTCGGGAACTTGCGGATAACGATGTTATACTGCTGTACGACACCATTGTACGTGTTGCGGGCCTCGTTGATGCGGTTTTCAGTACCCTCCAACTGCACCTGCAGGTCGCGGAAGTTTTCGTTAGCCTTCAGGTCGGGGTAGTTCTCCTGGATGGCAATCAGACGACCGAGGGCAGCACCCAACTCACCCTGAGCCTGCTGGAACTCCTTCAGTTTCTCAGGCGTCATGTTGGTGGGGTCAAGCGTAACCTGCGTAGCCTTAGAACGTGCGGCGACAACACCTTCCAGCGTCTCCTTCTCGTGCGCGGCATAGCCCTTGACGACTTCCACCAGATTGGGTATCAGGTCGGCACGGCGCTGATAGGTTGACTGTACGTTAGCCAGCGCAGTAGTGGCTTTCTCCTGCTCGCTGATCATGGAGTTGTAAGCACTGGCAGCCCAAGCGCCAATGATGACGACTGCTGCGATAATTCCGATAAGTGTTTTGTTCAGTTTCATACCTTAATATTTTAATGTTTAATCTTTAACCTTTAACCCTTAACCTTTAACCCTTAACCCTTAACCTTTAATCTTTAATCTTTCACTCACCATCTCGACGTAGCTCCACCGCCACCGAAGCTGCCGCCTCCGAAGGAACCGCCGCCGAAGCCGCCGCCTCCACCGAAGCCGCCACCTCTCCCGCCGAAACCGCCGCCGCCAAAGCCGCCGCCATGCTGCTGGACTTCATAGAACGGATTGGCCAGGAGTGTCAACATACCGATCTGACTCAGCCAGTGGTATTTACGGTTCTTCAAGAGGAAGAAGATACACCACCCCGTGAGGAACAGGAAGGTAAAGCCTATGGCACCTGCCGTCTGGTCGTCTATGTCGTCTTCACTGTTGGTCGACGACAGGGCGGGCAACTGCTTCTTCTCAAGGGTAGAGTAGAGGGCCTCTACGAGGTATATCATCGCACTGTCGGGTTGCTCTTTACGCATAAAGGGTACCGCATATTTCTGTTCCAGTCGATGACACTCCACATCGGTGAGGTCGCCCTCCAAAGAGCGTCCTGGCGAGATGTTGAGGGAGTGGTCCTGGTAACCGGAGACAATCATCAGTCCACGATCGCCATACCCTACGCCATACTTGTTGCCAACATCCTGCGCCAGGCGGAAAGGGTCGTCATTGGCGATGTGGTTGACAAAGATGACAAGCGTCTGAATGCCTAAGTCGTGGTTTAACTTCTGTAGTGTAACATTCAGGGTATTAATGGTTTGCGGTGTGAGTACGTGGTCGGGGTTAGAGACATACTGCGTGGAGTCCTGCAGATAAGGAATGGGGATGTTCTCGGCATTCCAATAGATGACTTCCGACGACGCGTCGCCCCTCGCTGTCGTGGTCAGTGCTGATGCTTGCGGCTCTTCGTCGACGGGGATGGCTGCCGTACAACAAACCATCGCTGCCACGACGCCTATCACAAAGACCCAACCCCACAGCCTGCGGGCTCGGGCCCATTCAGGATGGGCCGCTTTAAATTGGTCGATGATGGCGCTACGCTTCTTCCGATACTCCAGTGCCAGCTGGTCATAGCGCCCCGAATACAGTCTTCTTAGCTTATCGACACGCCCCACCTGACCCTTCTCAAACGTAAAGGCGTCCTCCAAGGCGTGGATGGCCTCGTTGTACTTGCTGGTCAGTGCGTCAATCGATAACCTGTAGTCGTCCATAGCTTATTTCTCGTGCCAGAATTCCCAAGAGGCAAAAGCCTGTAGTAACAACATCTCCAGACCGTTCTTCACCTGGGCACCATACTGTGCGCCACGCTTCATGAAGAGTGTCTCGTCAGGGTTGTAGATGAGGTCGTAGAGAATGGTGTGCGAGTCCATTGCCTCGTAGGGCAACTGCGGACAGACCTCCGTCTTGGGGTACATACCCAAGGGGGTACAGTTGACGATGACGTTGTATTCTTTCACCACCTCGGGGGTGATAGACTCATACTGGATGGTGTCCGGACGTTCGAAGCGACTGACGAAGACGGTCTCCAGTCCCAGATGCTTCAGACCGTAGTTGATGGCCTTCGATGCACCCCCCGTACCCAGGATCAGCGCTTTCTTGTGCCACTTCTTCTCGAGCATGGGCTCTATGCTCTTCGTGAAACCGATGACGTCACTGTTGTAGCCTTTCAACTTGATGTTCTTGCCCTCGTGAATCACCTTAATCACGTTGACGGCACCAATGGCTCTGGCTTCAGGCGATATACTGTCGAGGTAGGGTATCACCTTCTCTTTATAGGGGATGGTGACATTCAACCCTTTGAGCTCCGGATTGGAGTTCAGCACCTCGTCGAGGGCCTCGATGGTCGGAATCTCAAAGTTTTCGTACACAGCATTGACGCCTTCGTCCTGGAAACGCTGGTTGAAATAGCTGATAGAGAACGAGTGGCCTAATGGGTAACCTATAAGTCCGTACTTATCCATAATCCTTATATTCTAAATAACTTCTTTACTTCTCTAACTTCTTAACTACTTCGTAGCTAAATACATGGTGCAGATGCCAAAGGTCAGCCGTCGGAACGAGGCCTCGGCAAACCCTGCCTTCTTCAGGATATCCATCATGCGTTCACCCTGGGGGAACGCCTCAATGGTCTTGGTCAGATAAGAGTAGGCGCTGGCGTCCTTGGAGATGAGTCGTCCGTAGACGGGCAGCACCGTGTGCGAGTAGATGTGGAACAGTTGCTTCATGGGGAACGTGACGGGTGTCGTCAGTTCGATGATGCTCAAATGACCGCCAGGCTTCAGCACGCGGCACATCTCGCGCAGTCCTGCATCGAGGTCGGCAAAGTTACGGATGCCAAAGGCCGCCGTCACTGCGTCAAAGCTGTCACTATTATAAGATAGGTGTAGACAGTCTTCCTTCTCAAAGGTCACCACCTGCTCCAGGCCGAGGGCCTTGACTTTCTGTCGACCGATGTCCATCATTCCCTCGCTGATGTCTGCACCGACCAACCGTTGGGGGTGCAGCATCTGGGCAGCAAGGATGGCAAAGTCGCCCGTGCCGGTAGCAATGTCGAGCAGCGACTGGGGCTGGTAGGGCGCCAACGCCTTGATGGCTTTCTTGCGCCAGCCCTTGTCGATGTCCCACGACAGCCGATGGTTCAGCTTGTCGTAGGTGGGAGCGATGTGGTCAAACATCTGCTCCACCTGCGAGGCCTTCTCAGACCTGATGGTCTGAGTGTGGTCCGTTTTTTTACTGACGTGGTACGGTGTTATCTTCTCCTGCTCGTACATTTCTCTATCTTGTCTGTTGCTGTGTCTGTTCTTGTCTGTTGCTGTGTCACAGCAACCTCTTGTTATCTTGTCTTCAGCCACTCGCTGACGTTCTTTTCAATGCGTGCAGCGATGTCGCCTTCCTCAGCGGCCTTGTCAAACTTCTCGCCGACGATGTGCTCGTAGAGTTCGATGTAGCGGTCTGAGACGCTCTCTGCATACTCGTCAGTAATCTCGGGCATCACCTGTCCGGGTTCGTTCATGAAGTTGTGCTCGATGAGCCACTGGCGGACAAACTCCTTAGACAGCTGGCGCTGGGGCTCACCCTTCGCCAATTTCTCCTCATAGCCGTCGGCATAGAAGTAGCGGCTGCTGTCGGGGGTGTGGATCTCGTCGATGAGGTACACCTTGCCGTCGCGCTTGCCAAACTCATACTTCGTGTCGACGAGGATGAGTCCACGCTTGGCAGCAATCTCCTGACCACGGGCAAAGATCTTGCGGGTGTAGTCTTCCATGATGGCGTAGTCCTCGGCAGAGACGATGCCCTGGGCAATAATCTCTTCCTTCGAGATATTCATGTCGTGACCCTCGTCAGCCTTCGTCGTCGGCGTGATGATGGGCTCGGGGAAACGCTCGTTCTCCTTCATGCCATCGGGCAACTTCACACCACACAGTTCGCGACAGCCGTTCTTGTATTCACGCCAGGCAGAGCCCGTCAGAATAGAACGGATAATCATCTCTACGCGGAAACCCTCACACTTCAGACCGACGGTCACCATGGGGTCGGGAGTCGCTAACTTCCAGTTCGGACAGATGTCGGTAGTGGCATCCAGGAACTTGGCAGCAATCTGGTTGAGCACCTGTCCCTTGAAGGGAATACCCTTGGGCAGCACCACGTCGAATGCTGAGATGCGGTCGGTGGCTACCATAACCATCAGGTCGTCGTTGATGTTGTACACGTCGCGTACCTTTCCATGGTACACGCTCTTCTGTCCTTCGAACTTAAAGTCCGTCTTTGTTAATGCTTTCATTGTTATGTTGTTCTTTGTCGAATTTTTCGTAAGCATTGACGATGCGGGTGACGAGTTTGTGGCGCACAATGTCCTTGCGGTTCAGCTCCACAATACCGATACCCTCTACGCCACGGAGAATGTCCAGGGCTTCCACCAGTCCACTCTTCTGACTCTTGGGCAGGTCTATCTGCGTCATGTCGCCGGTAATCACCATCTTCGTGTTCCATCCCATACGGGTCAGGAACATGCGTATCTGGGCGGGGGTGGTGTTCTGCGCCTCGTCGAGGATAACGACGGCATCGCTCAGCGTACGGCCACGCATAAAGGCCAAGGGGGCTATCTGGATGACGTGTTTCTCCATCATGTCCTGCAGCTTCACCTGTGGCAGCATGTCTTCCAACGCGTCGTAGAGCGGCTGCAGGTAGGGGTCTATCTTTTCTTTCATGTCGCCCGGCAGGAAACCTAACTTCTCGCCAGCTTCCACGGCAGGGCGCGACAGGATAATCTTCTTGGCGGTCTTGTCCTTCAGCGCCTTGACAGCAAGGGCTATGGACAGATAGGTCTTACCCGTTCCCGCAGGACCTACGGCAAACACCATGTCGTTCTGGTTGTAGGCATCGATGAGTTGTTGCTGGTTGGGGGTACGGGCCTTGATGGGGCGTCCCGACATGGAGTAGCACACCACGTCGTCGGGGATGTCGTCGGTTGTGCGACGACCTTTCACAATGTCAAGGATGTTTTCTTCGCTCAGAGAGTTGAATTTCAGCACATGCTGGCGCATGCGCTCTGTACTTTCTTCAAACGCAGCCATCTGCTCTTCGTCGCCCAACACGCGAATGACGTTGTCACGGGCTACGATGCGTAGCTTCGGATACAGTGCGCGAATCATTTGGAGGTGCTGATTGCCAGCCCCGTAGAATACCACGGGATCGATATCCTCTAATACTATATGCTTCTCTATCACGCTATCAACGTTTTCTTTTCTCTATAATGACGGTACAAAGGTACACAAAATATTTGATAACAGCAAAAGAATACCCTAAAAAAAACACGAGCCGTAACAAGGACGTTACGGCTCGCTGTTATTGTTGACTGTCGCTGATTATGCGAAAGGATTCTCGGTGGGGTAGAAGTCACCCTTCGGGAAGTTGTAGTCAATCTCGTCAACGGGGATACCCATGTACTTGAGAACCTCCCACAGATACTTACCCTGATGACCGAACATCACAGCGCAGTGGTGTGGGTAGTGCTTCTCGATGAGGACGTGACGATAGAAGCGGCTCATGTTCTTGATACCGAAGATACCGATAGAACCGAATGAGCGGGTA
>OMQN01000087.1 GCA_900313235.1 uncultured Prevotellaceae bacterium
TTGTACGGCACGGCCAGCACGACGGGTACGCCACTCTTCCTGAATGACGCCACGCTCTTTGTCTATCTCCTTGTCCTCCAGCAACAGATAGTGGCTCCAGTCATGGAGTATCAGCAGACACGAGTCAGCAATGCCCTCACGCTTCAAAGGTACAGCAGAGATGTTATATACCGTCTGTTCTACGCTGGTATAGGCATTGAGGTTGGCACCAAACTTCACACCGATGGTCTCGCACCAGGGAACGATACCCAGTTGCTTACCCTTGCCAGGGAAATGCGTCGTGCCATTGAAGGCCATATGCTCCAGAAAGTGAGCCAGTCCGCGCTGGCGCGGTTCCTCTTGTATAGAGCCCACCTTCTGGGCGATATAGAAGTCTGCCAACCCCGCCTCTTTGGCATTATGACGCAGATAATACGTCATGCCATTCTTCAGTTTTCCCGTGCGGATGGTAGGGTCTTGGGGCAGTGGCTGTGCAAGGACTGCTGTCACCACCCATAACAATAATGATATAAAAGTTGTCTTCTTCATTTTTACGTCAATTCTGCGGCAAAGTTACTAAATACAAACCAATTAAATGCAAGAATTAAGATTTATTTACAAAGATACCTACTTGTGAGTATTGCGAAATTGCGGGAAAGTTCGTACTTTTGCAGCGAGCAAATCACATATATGCATAAAAGGTTTATCCTCTTTCTTCTCATGATCGGATGCGGATTGACTGCGATGGCCCAGAAGGTCATCGTGGCTGGTCATATTACGGATGATGACAGTCATAAACCCATAGCTTTTGCCACCCTGTACATCAAAGAGAGTGGCCACTGGGCTGTTACTGACGACGACGGTTCGTTCACCATGAGGAACGTACCCGTAGGTAAGGTCACCCTCACCATCCAGTGCTTGGGTTATGCCACACGTCAGTTGACGTTCAACATCGCCAGGGACGTTCCTCGAATGCGCATCACACTCCAACAAGAAACGCTGAAACTCGATGAGGTCACCATCACTGCCCAGCGCAAGAATAACGAGTCAACAACCAGCTACACCATTGACCGCACAGCCCTGGACAACCAGCAGATTGTCAGTGTCAGCGACCTGTCGACACTGTTGCCTGGCGGCAAGACGGTGAATGCTACACTGATGAACGACACACGCATGGCGCTGCGCAGTGGTATACAAGAAGGTGGCAATGCCTCGTTTGGCACAGCCATCGAAGTTGACGGCATCCGTCTGGACAACAATGCCGCCGTGGGCGAGACGGCAGGTGCATCTACACGTAGCATCAGCAGTTCGAATATAGAGTCGGTAGAGATTGTCACAGGTATTCCTTCAGTAGAATATGGCGACCTCTCCAATGGTGTCGTCAAGGTCAACACCCGCAAGGGTAAGTCGCCCTTCATCTTGGAAGGCAAAATCAACCAGCACACGAAGCAGATAGCACTGAACAAGGGCTTTGACTTAGGTTCCAACAAGGGCATCCTCAACGCATCCATAGAACATGCGAAGTCATTTAGCGACATTGCCTCACCCTACACCGCCTACCAGCGCAACATTCTCTCTCTGCACTACATGAACATTTTTATGCGAGAGACGACGCCCCTGACATTGAACCTTGGAGTGACAGGTAACATTGGCGGCTATCATACGGAGGCCGACCCCGACAACGAGCTCGATGACTATAGCAAGGTACGCGACAACAGCCTACGTGCCAACTTCGAACTGAACTGGCTGCTCAACAAGAAGTGGATTACCAACCTGTCGCTACGTGGTTCGTTCTCTACCTCAGACCGCAGCACAGAGAGTAGCACGCACGCCAGCAGCGCAACGACGTTGGCCTATATCCATGCCACGAACGAAGGCTACTTCATAGCTACGCCCTACGACGCTAACCCTCAGGCACCCGTCATTCTGGGTCCTACAGGCTATTGGAACGTCAAGCAGCACCAGGAGTCAAGGCCCATGAACTGGTCGCTACGTCTGAAGGGCGACTGGACACACCGCTTCGGCGGTTTGATGAGTCGTATGATGGTGGGCGCAGAGTATACGGGCAGTCGTAACAATGGTCGCGGCACCTACTATGACAATATGCGCTATGCACCCACCTGGCGTGAGTTCCGCCATGACGACTTGCCGACACTGCACAACCTCGCCCTGTATGCCGAGGAGAAGATAACCATCAAGACCTGCAGGCTGTCGAGAATGGAACTGACAGCAGGTCTGCGTAACGACATCACTATGATTGACGGCTCTGACTATGGCACCGTCAACTCGCTGTCGCCACGCTTCAACGGCCGCTACATCTTCTGGCAGAACCGTCGTCTCCACTTGATAAGCGATTTCATCGTACATGCTGGATGGGGCAAGAGCGTCAAGTTGCCCTCCTTCCAGATACTCTACCCCACTCCGTCGTACTACGACACGGAGGTGTTCCGCTCACAGTCTACCGCCGACAACACCACTATCAGCGCGTGGTACTGTCGTCCATCAAAGGCTGTCTACAACCCCGACCTGCGCTGGCAGTACACCAATCAGACGGACATTGGCATAGACCTTAATATAAAAGGTACGCGCGTGTCGCTATCGGCTTTCCACCATCGTACCTACAATGCCTACATAGCCACTAACGTCTATACACCGTTCAGTTACAACTACACACCCGTAGCCACCCTTGAGAGTGTCAGCATTCCCTCTTCCGACCGCATCTACACCATCGACCAGCAGGGCATCATCACCATCAGCGACGCTACGGGTAACAACCCTGCCGTACGCTTAGACCAGGATGCCAGCGGTAATAAGCTTTACAACACGCGGCGTTTTTACCAGACCAATACGCGCTATACCAACGCCTCGCCACTGGACCGCTACGGACTGGAGTGGATTGTCGACTTCAAACCCATCAAGGCACTGAACACGAGTCTGCGCTTCGATGGCAACTACTACTATTACAAAAGTGTTGACGAGACGCTCTTTGCCAGCATGAACAACAGCAACACCAAGATGACGGGCACGAGTGAACCCTACCAGTATATAGGCTGGTATCGCGGCACCAACAGTGCGGGAGCCGCCTTGACCTCCGTGTCGAATGGTGCCTTATCAAAGGCGCTGAACCTCAACACCACCATCAGCACACACATCCCCAAGATACGACTCATCGTTTCGCTGCGCTTGGAGGCCTCGCTCTACAGCTACCGCAAAGCCCTCAGCGAACTGGATGGTGCCGTGCGCGGCATTGCCCTTGAGAGTCAGGCAGACTATATGGGAACTCCTTTCAATAGTGACACAGAGAACAAGTTCATCGCCATCTACCCGGAGTACTACTCCACATGGGACAACCCCGACGAGCGCATTCCTTTTGCCGAGAAGTTTCTGTGGGCTAAGGACAACGACGCCACACTGTACAACGACCTCTGCAACCTCGTAGTCAAGAGCAACACGCCCTACACGATGGATGCCAACCGCATCAGTGCCTACTACTCTGCCAACTTCAGCGTAACGAAGGAGATTGGTGACCACGTCAGTCTGTCGTTCTATGCCAACAACTTCTTCAACAACATGAAGACCATCCACTCGTCGCAGACCGACCTGGAGACATCGCTCTTCTCCAGTGGCTACATTCCCAGCTACTATTACGGACTATCACTTAGACTCAAACTATGAAGAAATACAGCATTTGGCTTATAGCTCTTGGCATTTGGCTATTTATATCCTGTTCAGAGCAGGCTGCACCCTCCGTGACGACGGGTACGGTAACCATTACGCTGACAGGACTTAACGACGACCTCTCCGGACTGGACGTCCAACTGCGCAACATCACCACAGGCAGCATCTTCGTCGAACAGACCGACCAACAAGGCACGACAACGTTCAGCGTGGTAACTGGCCTCTATGAGGCTTCTACATCGCAGACGCGCGCTGCAGAGGGCAACGAGTACTACAGCTATAACGGTGTCTCCGGACAGATTACCATCCAGAGCGGGCAACAGACAGCCGCCGCTATCACCATGAAACGAGCCCTCATCAGTCGCCTGGTTATCAAGGAACTCTACTGTGGCGGCTGCATGGCTGACGATGGTGTTACTTCGTTTCAGTACGACAAGTGCGTCATCCTCTATAACAACAGCGCAGAACCAGCCTCCTACGACAACCTGTGCTTTGGCATGGGCGCGCCCGCCAACGCACAGGCTACCAACAACAACTACACGGCAGACGGACACCTCAAATACGAGGGCGAAGGCTTTACGCCAGTGTGGAACGGCATCTGGTTCTTCCCCAGCACATTGACCATAGCACCCTACTCACAGGTGGTGGTCAACATCCATGGAGCCATCGACAACACGCTGACTATCAGCCAGTCTGTCAACTATGCCAACCCAGAATACTACTGTATGTTCGACCCAGAGAGCGGCTACAACAACCAACGCTACTGTCCCACGCCGTCGGAGGTGATTCCCACCTCACACTATCTCAAGGCTGTCGTCTTCGGACAGGGTAATGCGTGGCCCCTCAGCAACTCGTCGCCCTCCATCGTACTCTTCCAGACGAAGGACGTGACGCCTGCCGACTTCGCCCAGAACACAGCCAACTACTGGTATGACGGTGGTGGTGCTAATGCTGTCAGACGCTGTGTCAAGGTGCCCAACGAGTGGGTCATCGACGCCATCGAGGTCTTCTCCAGCGACTATGCCACACAGTGTGTCAAGCGTCTCACGGCAGACATCGACGCTGGCTATGTATGGATGACCAACAAGAAGGGGCACTCCATCTACCGCAACGTCGACCAACAGGCCACGGAACAGCTGCCAGAGAATGAGGGTCGTCTGGTCTACGGCTACGCATTAGGGGTCGACGACAGTACCGACCCCAGCGGCATCGATGCAGAGGCCAGCATCCTCAAAGGTGCCCATATCATCTATCAGAACACGAACAACTCCACCAACGATCTCCACGAACGCCAACTATGCTCGCTAAAAGAATAACCGCCCGCCTGTTCGGCAGCGCCCTTCTATTCAGTATGTTGCTGTGCCACAGCATTGCATCGCCACACTCTGACCCTCGGTCAGAGAACACACTAAACGCCCAAGACTCTCTGCTCTTGCGCGACTACCGCTATGTCCAGCTGTCTTCGCCCTGGCTGACCCAGCGCAACGCTGCCGCGCTGGCGCTCTACGACAGTCGCAACATTGCAGAGGCCGACCTCTCGCTCAGCCATACCAGCGGTGAGTTGACAGGCTTCAGCGGTTCTCCCTCGCTGACCACCTTACAGGTAGCCATCGAGTCGTTCTACCGCATCAGTCCACGAGCAGTGGTCTTTGGAGGCATCGGCTACAACAACCTGTCGGGCGACGACATGACAGGCTCTGTATTCCTGCAGGACCGCCTGCCCTTCGACATCATGGAGGACTCGCTGACCAACAAGGGACACAAACATTGCGACAGATACCACTTGACGGGTGGCTTCAGCTACAGCCTTTCCCCAGCAGTAGCCCTTGGACTCAAGGCAGACTACACCGCTGCCAACTACGCTAAATACAAGGACTTGCGCCACAAGAACAAGTTGATGAACCTCGACGTCACCATTGGTCTTCTGTCAACTCTCAACTGCCAACTGTCAACTATCAATTTAGGTCTCGACTACACCTATCATCGTCGTACGGAGAGCCTGGAGTTTGCCACCTACGGCAAGAACGACAAAGTCTATAAGTCGCTCATCGACTATGGTGCCATGATGGGCATCATAGAACAGTTTGGCAACGAGGGCTATACGGATAAAAGCAACGAGATGCCCCTCTTCGAAGACGGGCACAGCGGTGGTCTGCAGTTCTCCATAGACCATGGCCGTTTCTCGCTGTATAACGCACTGACCTACAGTCACGCCACGGGTTACTATGGTCGCAAGTCGCAGTACACGATAACCTACACCGACCACGACCGCGACATCTTCACAGAGCACCTGCGCCTCGCCTACACCCCCTCCCGCTCTGCATCGGGTAGCCCAGTGTTCTACCTCGACATCCGCTATGCCAGCGAGAAGCTGCAGAACCGCATCAACACCTTCCGCGGACTGACCAATGCCTACGGAGCCACCCACTATGAATACTACGACGCTACTACGTCGGGCGACAAGGGTTGGCGCAACCTGGACATCGACTACACCATGCACCTGGGCGTCCGCCACGAGTTGCCCACATGGACCATCACGGCGGGCTACCACTGGCAGCAGCGCGACATTACGGCCTACCTCTATCCCTACTATCGCCAGCAACAACTCAGAACCAACGAGTGGACGGCGTCGATAGTCCGCAATATCATACAGCGCAAGGGCGTGTGGAACATCTCCCTTCATGGCGGTTATCAGAAAGGGGCGGGCAATGTCTACCGCGATGGCACATTCGTCACGCCCAGCGACAAACAGCCACAGCCTGCCACGACGCCGGCTTTCCTCTATCAGGACTACCAATATCTGACAGCTCCTCAGTACCACGTTGGTGCACAACTGAAGTACATCTTCCTCTTCCCAGGAACAAAGCTGTGCACTCATATTCGTGCTGCCTTCGACTATCGTCATGCAACAATCAATGACGAGACGCCATCGGGCTTACACAACCCCAGCCGTACCACGTTCCTCATTGCCGCTGGTCACACATTCTGACCTGCTACGCACACAAAAAAGAGAGCCACCCTCACTATGGAGAGTGGCTCTTCTATTTTGTATTGTTGTGTGCTTTCCTTACTTTATCACGACCTTCTTACCGTTGACGATGTTCAGTCCCTTCTGCAAACTGTCCAGGCGAATGCCCTGCAGGTTATAGATAGAATTCTTAACTGTGAATTGTGAATGGTGAACGGTCTCGATGCCAGTAGCGTCAGCAACGATAGCGTCATCAGAGATGGGCATCAGGAACCAGCCCGTCATGTAGTAGAGCACGACACCCGTTATGGTGGTGGCTTTCGCGGGCCATTCATAATTCTCGGGCAGCACGCCAAAGAGGTCACGAGCCTTCATCGTATCGCCTAGAGCATCTTTCAGTTGCTTGTTCTTGCCATTGCCAATAGCCGCAATCTCCACATTGCTCAGCGTTACCAGTTTACCGTAGTTAACCTGCGAGCAAGCCTCAGCGATGGTCATGGGAGTCCCAGCGAGTGTGGTCTCAGCAGCCTCAAAAGCCGACAGCGACGGGTCACTGACAGTCAGCGAGTACTCCAATCCCTGCGAGGGGTCGTTTACATAGTCTACATCCGTCGTCGACTTTGTACCAATGATATAGCCATTCAGCAGCGTACCTGCGGTAAGACTGATGCCCTTGACGACAGTAGCAGCAGAGGCATCCTCCACGTAGTATGCCTGGTCGAGATCGTTGAAGGCATTAACGCGGGCATTGGTCAGCATCAACTTGGCCGTCATACCGTCCTTGACAGCATTGAATTCAGCGATGGTGGCAACCACAATACCATCATACACACGTGGTTGCACATTATACAATGTCACGAAATCGTCCGTAGAATTGTTGGTATCTTGCAGTACCTTGCGGTCGCCATCAGTACTTGCCACCTTACGGGCAACAGCCTGACAGTTAAAGTTGTTAACATCTGCTGTACAGGTGAAGCCAGCGTCATATTCTGCTGTAAAGCGCTTGTCATCGGCTGACGGAGTTTTCTGCTTGACGATGTCTACTGCGTCGATGCTGTTGGCCATCGGGATGACAAGATATTGATTGCCCGTATCCTTACCCTTGGGATAGGTTTTGGCACAGTTAGCAATGTCAGTATCTGCCTTGAACAGCGCAATACCGTCAGGACCAGGATTCATGAAGTTGATGAAGTCCTGCGAAGCATTGGCAGAGTAAGCAATCGTCATAGCAGGAACAGCATCGCTATGGAAATTGAAAGCAGCATTGGCACTCTTCAGTTCAAAGTCGGCCGTGCTCAGGTCTACCTGTCCTTCAGCTATCTCGCTGTGGTCAATGGCGCAGTTGGCAATAACGAGACTCTTGCCAGGCTCCATCACCACAGGACTGCCTGCAGGAATCTGGAACACCTGCTTAAAGACGGCCATTCCAGCCTTGTCGCCCGTCATGTCGACAGCTGCCCATGCGTTAGCTGCTGCATCTGTATTGGCCATGGCGACATACGTTCCTGCCACATCAATGGCCTCGTCAGAATTGTTGTAGAGTTCGATGTACAGATGACACAGATAGTTCTTGGGGGTAGCACCATTCAGGCGAGTACTGCCAGCATAGAACACCTTGCCGATAACCAGTTTGCCTTGCAAGTCCTGCGCACTGGCACTCAGTGCTGCCAAAAACACAAATAGTAGCGTAAATAATTTCTTCATAAGCTTGTCTTATATATTAACAATGTGTACTTCATTAGCGGATAGCGACTATCGCGCTGCAAAAGTACACATTTTTTCAATACCCTACAATCGCTAAAAGTAGGTATTTAAGAGGGGCACTATAGCCCTAAGTTTACTTCACATTGCCGACCTTAATCAGGTACTCACCAATCTGTACGGCATTGAGGGCAGCACCCTTGCGAATCTGGTCGCCTGAGAGCCAGAAGGTCAGGCCGTTCTCGTCAGAGAGGTCTTTGCGCACGCGACCAACGAAGACGTCGTCCTTGCCGGCAGTCTCCAGCGGCATGGGGTAC
>OMQN01000052.1 GCA_900313235.1 uncultured Prevotellaceae bacterium
CATGAAGGACCAGATGCAGGACTCCAAGCGTGTGAAGCTGGACGGCTTCGGTTCGTTCAAGATCGGCATCAACTGCCGCGGTGCCCGCTCGGCAAAGGCCTTCACCGTCACCGACAACATCGAGGGTCTGCACGTGGTCTTCACCCCCGAGCGCACCCACGACCAAGCTGGCAACCGCGTGAAGCAGTTCCTGCACGGCGTGAAGGTGGAAGAGCTGCCTGAGAACAAGGTCAGCAAGGACGAGGACGGAGAGTGAGCCTCACAGCCTCCCCCAAAAAAGAAAGCCCCTCCTCCCTTCAGGGAGGGGGCTTTAAAAGCCGAGACAAACGAGTTGAAGAGGATGTCGAGGGACGAAATGAGGAAAAAGGAAAAGGGAACCCGGCGGTTCCCTTTTTGCTTGTCTTGGCGGAGAGTGAGGGATTCAAACCCCCGATACCCGAAAAGGGTATACCGGATTTCGAGTCCAGCGCGATCGATCACTCTGCCAACTCTCCGAGTAAGTGAGCGCCATGCAAGCTTGCTTGCAAATGGCCGAGCGTGAGGAGAGTCAATTGTAAAATTGAACCTTCCCTTCGCTTTTTGCGGATGCAAAGGTAATATATAATTCTGAAATGACCAAATTTATTTGCAAATAAATGAATATATTTGGCTATGTCAAAGAAAATGAGTATCTTTGCATCCTGTAAGGAATATAAACTTATATTTAATAAAAGAAAAGACATGAAAGCATTTGTTTTCCCCGGTCAGGGGGCACAGTTTGTTGGTATGGGTAAGGACCTGTACGACAACAACGAGACAGCAAAAGAATTGTTTGAAAAGGCTAACGAGATTCTGGGTTATCGCATTACCGACATCATGTTTGAGGGTACTGACGAGGACCTGAAACAGACCAAGGTGACACAGCCCGCCGTATTCCTGCACAGCGTGATTTCTGCTATCTGCATGGGCGACAAGTTCCAGCCCGAGATGACTGCCGGTCACTCGCTGGGTGAGTTCTCTGCACTGACAGCAGCTGGCGCACTGAGCTTTGAGGACGGTCTGAAGCTGGTGTATGCCCGTGCTATGGCTATGCAGAAGGCCTGCGAGGCTCAGCCCTCAACGATGGCTGCCATCATTGGTCTGCCCGACGAGAAAGTCGAGGAGGTCTGCGCTGAGGTCAGCAAGATGGGCAAGGGTGTCTGCGTAGCTGCTAACTATAATAACCCCGGTCAGCTGGTAATTTCTGGTAACATCGACGCCATCAATGAGGCTTGTGAGATGCTGAAGGCCGCTGGTGCCAAGCGTGCGCTGCCCCTGAAGGTGGGTGGTGCGTTCCACTCTCCGCTGATGCAGCCTGCCAAGGACGAGTTGCAGGCCGCCATCGAGAAGACCGAGATCAAGGCTCCGAAGTGTCCTGTCTATCAGAACGTGGATGCTAAGCCCCACACCGACCCCGCAGAAATCAAGGCTAACCTGATAGCCCAGCTGACCAGCAGCGTGCGCTGGACTCAGATTGTGCAGAACATGATTGCCGACGGTGCTACCGATTTCACCGAGTGTGGTCCTGGCAAGGCGCTGCAGGGCATGATTGCCAAGATCAATAAGGAGGTTCCTGCCCACGGCATCGAACAGTAAACAATAACCAATAAACAATTGGCAGGCTAATAGCTAACTGCCCAAAGCCAATAACTAAAATACGTTGAATGTGGATAAGGTAATAATATATCAGATATTCACACGTCTCTTCGGCAATCGTAACGTTACCCGCAAGGTTGGCGGTACGGTTGCCGAAAACGGATGTGGAAAATTGGCAGACTTCACCCCCAAGGTGTTGAAGGACATTGCCGCGATGGGTGTGAGTCATGTGTGGTATACGGGTGTCATCCGTCATGCTACGCAGACTGACTACAGCAAGTATGGCATACCCCGCCAGCATGCTGCGGTGGTAAAGGGCAAGGCCGGTTCGCCGTATGCCATCACCGACTACTACGACGTCGACCCCGACTTGGCAGTGGACGTGAAGAAGCGCATGAGCGAGTTTGAAGCACTTGTGGAGCGTACACATGCTGCCGGGCTGAAGGTGGTCATCGACTTTGTACCCAACCACGTGGCCCGCCAGTATCATTCTGTCTGCAAACCGAAAGGGGTGAGCGACCTGGGTGCTGACGACAATCAGCATCATGGCTTCGACCCGCAAAACAACTTCTACTACTGTCCTGGCGAGCGCTTTGCCCCCTATTTCGACCTGTATCAGGGAGAGAAAGAACCTTATCTGGAAGAGCCTGCCAAGGCTACCGGCAATGACCATTTCGACAACGCCCCGTCGCAGACCGACTGGTATGAGACTGTCAAGCTGAACTACGGCGTAGACTACTATGCTGGTGGGGTGGGGTACTTCGACCCCGTTCCCGACACGTGGTACAAGATGACGGAGATACTGCTGTTCTGGGCTGCCAAGGGTGTCGACGCCTTCCGCTGCGATATGGCAGAGATGGTGCCTGCCGAGTTTTGGCGCTTTGCCACACGGACCGTCCGTGAGGCTTTCCCTGACATCAAGTTTATTGGCGAGGTGTATAACCCATACGACTACCGCCGCTACCTGCTCAACGGCTTCGATTGGCTGTACGACAAGGTGGGCATGTACGACACCATGCGCAGTGTCGTGTGTCACCATGCGCCGGCAGCGGCCATCAGCGGTGCCTGGCAGCAGACTGACGACATCCGCGACCACATGCTCTACTTCCTGGAGAACCACGATGAGCAGCGCATAGCCAGCGATTTCTTTGCTGGCGACGGCCGAAAGGGCGTGCCAGCGATGATAGCCTCGGTGCTGATGCAGCAGAACCCCTTCATGCTGTATGCTGGCGAGGAATACGGCGAGCGCGGCATGGACAGTGAGGGATTCAGCGGCAGAGACGGACGCACTACCATCTTCGACTACTGGTCGGTAGACACGCTGTGCCGTGCTGCCAAGAAGCAGTTGACAGAAAGTGAGAAAGCTCTCTTCGACATACACAAGAAGACACTGTTGATAGCCCGCAAGGAGAAGGCCATCAGTGAGGGTGCCTTCTTTGACTTGATGTATGTGAATGGCCATCTGCAACGTCAGTATGCCTTCCTGCGCCATGCTGGCAAAGACTTGTTGCTGGTGGTGGTCAACTTTGAAGACCAGGACGTCGACGTCGACGTCTGTCTGCCCGCTCACGCCTTCGAATACCTGCAGTTGAAGGAGACAACAGCGACGGCTACCGACTTGCTCAGCAAGGAGAAGGAGAGCATGATATTGAGGAAAGACGGACGTGTACGCATGATGATTGGTGCACGTGGCGCCAGGGTGTGGAAAATCAAAAACTAACAATCCAGTATACAGCGATGGAGGACTATCAGTTTAACGAGCACAACAAGGAGGAGTTTCCTCCTGCTCACACCGCCGAGCACCTGTTGAACCAGGTAATGATACGCCTGTTTGGCTGCGAACGCTCCTATAATGCCCATATCGAGCGCAAGAAGAGCAAGATGAGCTTTCACGTGGACCACAAGCCCACACGACAGGAGGAGAAGGAAATAGAGCGCGAGATGCAGCGGCTGATAGCAGAAGACCTGCCCGTGACCTTTGAGGTGGTGAAACTCAGCGAGATGCCTGAGGGGGTGCGCATAGACCGCTTGCCCGACGATGTCAGCGACAGTATCCGACTGGTACGCATCGGTGACTACGACATCTGCCCGTGCATCGGCAAGCATGTGCGCTCTACGTCACAGATAGGGCGCTTCGAGATGCTGGGAACCAACTGGGACGAACAGGAACGGTCGTTCCGCGTCCGTTTCAAAATCGTCTGAATAGTGAACTGCAGAAAACAAAGAATCCCCGCCAAGCGGGGATTCTTTTTGTTATGCTTTTCTTTATAACGCAATCTTCATGAATACGGGGAAGTGGTCTGAGTAAGTCAGGTCGGACCTGTAGTAGGCGATGCCCTTGATGCTCTCGTCGTGGAAGATGTAGTCGATGCGCACGGGTTGCCGCTTCATGCCGCGATAGGTGTACATCCACCCTGCGCCACACTCCTTGAAACCATCGACCATGTCGCCCTTCACTGTGTTGTAGACAAACGAGTAGGGGACGTCGTTGAAGTCGCCGCAGAGAATGGTGGGCTTGTCGGACTCGCGCTTCTCATTGGCAATGGTGATAGCCTGTCCGGAACGGAACATCAAGCCCATGGTGTAGTTGCCCAGAATGGCATTAAACAGGCGGTTATTGTCGACCTCGCGGTGCTGGGCCATTATCTTGCCTGCCCTGTAGAGCGTGCCGTTGATGCCCGTCGTCTCCAGATGGACGTTGAAGATGCGGTATTCCTTGCTCTTGACATTGATGTCGGCCCACATGGCGCTGTTGTTGGTCTCCTCGAAGAGAATGGTCTTGCTGCCTGTGATGGGGTAGCGGCTAAAGATCATCATATCGTTGCGACCTACCTGCATGTAGGGGAAATACTCTTTGTAGCTCTCTGAGTTCTTCTGGGTGCCACTGACTTCGTTGTACTCCTGCAAGCACAACACGTCGACCTTCTGACGGCGCATCTCGGCAAGGATGTCCTGAGCCATGAAGCCAGAGGTCTCGCGCTTGAACATGGCCACGTTGTAGGTGGCTATCTTCAGACCGCTCTCAGTGTTCTTCTGCGGGTCGTCAAAGTTGAGCTGGTAATATGTGCCGATGTACGGAATGCAGCAGGCAACGGTCACGATGGGAATGAGCAACAGCAGCCATTTGCGACGGATAATCCAGTAGATAATCATGACGAGGTTGGCGGCAATGAGCAACGGCAGAATGTACACACACAAGGCGCGTGCCATGTTGCCGACAGGTGTGACGTCGCCACCGAAAAGACCTACCAGTGTGAAGACGCTTAACACGACCTGGAGGGTCAGGAACATGGCAGCAGCGTACTTGTAGACAGCAAGTTTTCCCATATAGAAAGTGGAGAATGATTTATTCCTTAACGTATTTCTTTACCACATCGAGCAGGTCTTCCACACGGAAGGGCTTAGCCATAAACTCGTCGCATCCTGCGGATTTGGCTTCGCGGATGTTCTCCTCGAAGGCGTAGGCGCTGAGGGCAACGATGGGGATGTCGTGGTTGACCTCCTTGATGATGCGGGTGGCGTCGAGACCGTTCATGTCCGGCATGCGGATGTCCATCAGAATCAGGTCGGGGCGGTCGTCCTCACAGATGGTGACAGCCTCGATGCCGTTGACGGCGCGTACCAGACGGTAGCGTTTCGACAGCACAATCTTTACTAACTCGAAGTTGCTGTCCTCGTCTTCGGCCACCAGGATGAGTGGTGCGTTCTTGACGTCGGTCTTGGTGTCTACGCGGATGGTGCGCGAATTGGTTGTGATGCGGCTGTTCTTTCTCAGTCCGCCAATGGTGCCCTCGAAAGGCAGGACGAAGGTGAAGGTAGAGCCTTGTCCAATCTTTGACTTCACGCTGATGGTACCACCCATCTTCTCGATGATAATCTTACAGAGCGCCAAGCCCAGTCCGTAACCGTTCTGCTGCTCTGCGTCTCTCGACATGTAGGTGGTGAAGATGTGCTCCAAGTCCTCTTCGGCAATGCCCGAACCTGTGTCGCTCACAAAGAATTCCACCTCCTGACCATCGTTGATGAGGCGATAGCCGTAGGTGATGCTGCCCTTTGCGGTATGCTTCAGCGCATTGCTGATTAGGTTTGAGAGAACCTGCGTCAAGCGGTTGGCATCCGTGTTGAGCGTGACATTCATGGTGGGGTTCGACCATGAAAGAGTTACAGTCTCTGAACAGCGGAACTTGAAAATGAGCTGTATGTTCTTACAAAGTTCGCTAAGGTCGGTCATGCTTTTGTTGATGCCAATCTCGCCAGCTTCTACGCGTGACAGGTCAAGAATCTCGTCAATAAGTGCCAGTACGCGACTGTTGTTGCTCTCGACAATCTCCATATACTTCATGCGATCGTCGGCAGAGTCGGTCTCTGCCATCACGCGAGCAAAACCTTCGATGGCATTTAGGGGCGTGCGGATTTCATGGCTCATGTTGGCCAGGAAGAGCGACTTCATGCGGCTTGCCTGCTCCGCTTTCTTAGCCTTCTCTTCGTATTCGTTAAGTCTTTCTTTGGCAGCGTCCAATTCTTGTTGGGTCGTCTGCAGCTTTGCGGTTGCTTCTGCTATTTCACGGAGAAGCATCTCTCTTTCATCCTGGTTCATCTTTTACTTAGCGTATTATTCCTTGCAAAGATAATACAAATAATCCAAACATCCATCAGTTCTTAACATAATTTTAGGCTCTTTTTGCTTTCTCCCATGTTCCGCCACCCCGGTGGGTCTTCAGATAGCGCATGCCTCGAAGCACGTTGACGTTCATGAAGAGGAAGTAGTAGGGTACGTAGAGCAGTTTACTCTTCTTGCCGTGCTGTTCCAACAGATAGCCACAGAAGGCTGCCAGATAGAACAGAATTTGCAGTACCCAAATGACGGTATACAACGTGCCGGCCTTCATCATGACGAGGGCGACGTTGAGGGGTATAAGGGCCAGCATGGCGATGGGGGTAATGCTCCAGCGGAGTACACGGTGGGAAACAAACTGGAAGGCTACTCTCTTGGAGGTGTTGAATGGGTTCATCATGCTGCGCAACCACCACGAACTCTGCAGTCCGCCAGCGGCAATGCGGCGTTTGCGCTTGGACTCCTCTTCTAAGTTGGCAGAACCATACTCCATCGCATAGGCGTTGGAGGTGTAGGCTATGCGGTAGCCTTGGTCGACCAGTCGCATCGACATGACGAAGTCGTCGAGCAGCGCACTCTCGGGCATCGGCTCGTAGAGTCTGGTGCGGATGGCGTTGAGTTCGCCGGCAGCACCCATAGCAGAATAAAGTTCGCTGTCCAAACGTTTCAGCGTACTCTCATATTTCCAGTAGAGACCTTCTCCTTCGGTGGCAATCTCACCTTCATGGCGTGACAGCACGCGTTTCTCACCAGCTACGCAGGCTACTTTGGGGTCTTGCATGCAACGCACGATTTCGCGGATGGCCTCGCGGTTGACCAGCGTGTTGGCATCGGTCATCACCGTAATCTCGCTCTTCACCTTGCTGATGCCGTGATTCAGCGCAGCAGTCTTTCCTCGGCGCTCAGGAGAATAGACTACCTCTACGTCGGGGTAGGCTTTGAGGCGTTCATTGGTGTCATCGGTAGAGCCGTCGGTGACCCAGATGACGTGAAGTTTCTCCTTGGGATAGTCTAAGTCGTGGATGTTCTGCATCTTCATCTCTACCACGTCTTGCTCGTTGTAGGCACACACCATGAAGGCTACGTCGGGCAGTTCGCTGTCAGCGGGCAGCTTCATTTGTTTAGGCGTTCCCTTGATGAGTCGTTTCAGAATAACCAGCAAGTAGAGTATGACGCCATAGCCTACATAGGTGTATATGCAGATACAGAAACATATCCAGAATAATATTTTTAGGGTTGTCACGTTTGTAGAGTTTTTGTTATTTCTGCAAAGGTAATAAGAAATCTCCGAACCTACAAGCGATTCGGAGATTTTTTTCTGTTGTCGGGTAGGGGGGTAGTGCCCTACGAATTGGTTTCAATGTCTTCTTGCATATCGATAAACTGGCGTTCGTGATCGTAGAACTCATACTGCAGGAATGCTAACTTCTGCGACGGTACGATGCGGATGCCCAGGCCGTACTTCATCTGCCATTGGCGCTTGAGCGACCAAAGGCCCTGATTGATGTAGGCGGCAACGTAGGGGTGTACGTGCAGACTGAATTTGCGAATGCCAATTTTGTTGACCAGGCGGTCAATTTTGCTCTCTAACTGGTCCGTAAACAGGATAGACGACTTGATTTTACCCTTGCCAAAGCAGGTAGGGCAGGTTTCTTCGACGTTGACATCCATTGCCGGACGAACACGCTGGCGCGTGATTTGCATGAGTCCGAACTTTGACAGTGGTAGGATGTTGTGGCGTGCTCTGTCTTTCTGCATGTTCTTGCACATGCGCTCATAGAGCAACTGACGGTCTTCGGCGAGGTTCATGTCGATGAAGTCTACCACGATGATGCCGCCCATATCCCTCAGGCGTAGCTGGCGTGCCAGCTCGTCGGCAGCACCGAGGTTAACCTCCAGTGCGTTCTGTTCCTGACCGTTTTCTGCGCGAGTGCGATTGCCTGAGTTGACGTCGACAACGTGCATGGCCTCTGTGGACTGGATGATGAGATAGGCTCCACGCTTGTAGTTCACTGTCTTTCCGAAGCTGGACTTAATCTGCTTGGTGACGTTGAAATTGTCGAAGATGGGCACTGTACCAGTGTACAGTTTGACGATGTCCTTCTTCTCGGGAGCTATCAGTGAGACGTAGTCCTTCACCTGATTCATGATGTCGGCATCATTCACGTAGATGCCGTCGTAGGTGGGGTCAAAGAGGTCGCGCATCATAGCTACGGCGCGTCCTGTCTCTTCGAAGCACAGCTGGGGGGTCTTGGTGGCCTTCTGGGCCTTCGTAATCATGTCGTCCCAGCGCTTCAGCAGGTTCTTCATCTCGTTGTCAAGCTCAGCCACACGCTTGCCTTCGGCTGAAGTGCGTACAATAACGCCGAAGTTCTTGGGGCGGATGCTTTGGACGAGCTGCTTCAGGCGTGCTCTCTCCTCGCTTTTCTTGATTTTTGACGAAACCGATACTTTATCGCCGAAAGGTATCAGCACCATGTAGCGGCCGGCAAAACTGATGTCGCACGACAGACGCGGGCCCTTGGTGTTGATGGGTTCCTTGACAACCTGTACCAAAATCTCCTGACCTTGCTTCAGCATGGTGATGCTGCCCTCCTTGGGAAGGTCGGGCTGATGGGTTGCCTTTTGGATGGGATAAAGATTCTTTTTGTCGCTTTGTACCTGTTTAAGGTATTTCTCGTAAGAGCTGAACTGAGTACCTAAGTCAAGATAGTGCAAGAAAGCATCACGCTCAGAACCTACGTCTACGAAGCAGGCATTGAGGCCGGGCATCAGCTTGCGCACCTTGCCCAGATAGATGTTGCCAACCGAGTAGCTGGCCTCTTCGCGCTTCTCGTTCTGGTATTCCACCAGGTTTTTGTCTTCGAGCAGGGCAATAGAGATCTCTTTCGGCTGTACATCGATAATTACTTCACTTGTCATTCTCTTGTCATTTGGTGTTCTTGTACAGGAAAGGAGCGCTCCGTCGAACAGCCGTTCTCGGGTGCACTCCTTTCATTTTCCTTTTTTTTAGCGCCAGAGCTTACTTGCTCTTATGACGATTCTTGCGCAGTCTCTTCTTACGCTTGTGAGTAGCCATCTTGTGGCCCTTCTTCTTTTTTCCGTTTGGCATAATACTAAATATTTAAATATTTGAATGATAATTTTTATTGCATCTTTGCTACGAAGCTCTTAGCAGGCTTGAAGGCGGGGATGTCGTGAGCGTCGATAACCAGAGTGGTGTTCTTCGAAATATTGCGTGCGGTCTTCTTGGCACGATGCTTCACTGTGAACGTACCAAAACCACGAAGGTAGACGTTCTCCTTGCGTACGGCCATACAGGTACGAATCTCTTCCATAAAAGCCTCTACTGTAGCGGCTACATCCTTCTTGGGAAGGCCGGTATCTTCGGCAATCTTGTTGATGATTTCTGCTTTTGTCATCTCTGTATTTACTTTTGTGTTTATTTTTCGGACTGCAAAGTTACTGTTTTTCAACGTAATATGGAAATTTTCTACTGACTTTTTTTCAAAAATCTACTTTTTTTCTTATCTAAGTCCTATATTTTTAGTAACTTTGCACCAAAATAAAGGGTATTAGTACATGAAACAGACAAAGATAGTTGCCTCCATCAGCGACCGCCGCTGTGAGGTGGATTTTATACGCCAACTGTATAATGCTGGCGTGAATGTAGTCAGGATGAACACAGCGCATGCCTCAGAGGAGGGTCTTAAAAATATAATAAGGAACGTGCGCGAGGTAAGTAGCCATATTGGCATACTGATAGACACCAAAGGTCCGGAGGTCAGAACGACGGGGTGTGCCGAGCCCATAGCCTACAAGACGGGCGATGTCGTCAAGTTGTTTGGACGTCCCGACATCGACTCTACCCACGACATCGTGAATCTCTCCTACGAGAACTTTGCCGCTGACATTCATGAGGGCGACCATGTGCTGTTTGATGATGGCGCCTTGGACATGCTGGTCATCGGCATCAATGGTCCTGCTGTCATTGCACAGGTGCAGAACGACGGTGTGCTGGGTGCTCACAAGAGTGTGAACGTGCCCGGCAGACATATCGACCTGCCGGCACTTACCGCCAAAGACCGCAAGAACATCATGTTGGCCATTGACCAGGACATCGACTTTATTGCCCACTCGTTTGTGCGCTCTGCTGCCGACGTGCGCGCCGTACAGGCCATACTTGATGCATACAATTCTGATATCAAGATTATCTCGAAGATTGAGAATCAGGAGGGTGTCGACAATATCGACGAGATTATCGATGCTTCCTATGGCATCATGATAGCCCGTGGCGACCTGGGTATCGAGGTGCCCATTGAGCGCATACCAGGTATTCAGCGCCAGATTATCCGTAAGTGTGTGCAGAAGAAGAAACCCGTCATTGTGGCTACCCAGATGCTGCACTCGATGATTCAGAATCCGCGTCCTACGCGTGCTGAGGTAACGGATATCGCCAACGCTATCTACTACCGCACGGATGCACTGATGCTCTCTGGCGAGACGGCCAGCGGCCGTTATCCTGTGGAGGCTGTGCAGACGATGGCAGCTATCGCTGAACAGGCTGAGCGCGACAAGATGCGTGAGAACGATATAGAGGTACCCCTCTCGCCCGATTGTGATGTCCGTGAGTTTATGGCTCGTGCCGCCATCGAGGCTACCGAGAAACTGGGTGTCAAGGGTATTATCACCGATTCAAATACGGGCGACACCGCTCGCAACCTGGCAGCCTTCCGTGGACCTAACCCCGTGTTGGCCATTTGCTACAACGACAAGTTGCAGCGTCTTCTCAACCTCTCGTATGGTGTCATCCCTGTCTTGCAGAAAGAGCATATCGCTCCGCAGCAGCTCTTCATGGCTGCAGTCCGCATGTTGCGCCAGAAGGGCTATGTAGACCTCAACGACAAGATTGCCTATCTTAGTGGAAATATGGGAGCAGGAGGCGCTACTAAGTTCTTGGAAATCAATACGGTAAAAGAAGTATTCGACCAGAACTACCAGTTCCATCTGCCCAAGGTGTAAGTCGGTTGATAGACTGTGCAGCGGAAATAATTGTACCCAGTTCTCCAAATATTATGGCGAAATATTTGGAGAATTGTTTTTTATTGCTTAACTTTGCCCTCACTAATAACGAAAAGACCTAATGCCTAAGAAACTTTACAAAATCTTATGCATATTTTTATTGATGCTGGTTGTAAGTGTCGATGCGAGAGCAGATGATAAGAATCTGGTCTTCATTTCTTATGATGCTTCTAATGGACTGGCAGACAACAGCGTACAGATTGTGCGGTGCACCAAGACGGGTAGAATACTGATTCTTACGATAGGTCATGTCAACTTCTACGATGGTGACAGCTTTGTTCATATTGATCCGTCAAACAGAGATGTCATCAGACTGCCAGGCTATCAGGGCAGCTATCAGTTGTTCTTCGATAAGTACCACCACCTGTGGGGAAAGAACCGTGGCGTATTGGTGTGCGTCAACTTGCTGACGGAGCGCTTCATGCCCGACGTGCGAGAGGTGTTGCGCGATATGGGCGTCACCAAACCTATCGACGACCTCTATGGAGACGGGGAGTGCAACATGTGGTTTCGCACGGGCAAACAGTTGTCAGACCCCAAGATGGGTAAAGAGTTTACCATTCGTGCCGAGGCCAACCTGCAGGATGTAGACCTTTTTGCCGACAGTCTGCTGATGATGTTCCACGCTGACGGTTCGGTAGGTGTATACGACTATAAGCATCCCCGCTTTCTATATGTAGACAATGCCTTTGACACGAAGGAAGAAAGCCTTCGTTATGCCCAGTCGTCGATTCTTTGTCTGGTGGGTGACAAGTACTATCAGATTCGCAATGCTGAGCAGTCGTCGGTGTTGATGTGCTACGACATTAGCAAGCGCCGATGGACCAAGGTCCTGGAGATGCCGTTCCGGATGAATGACCTCTATCCGAAGGACGACAAACTGTATATCGCCTCAGAGCGTGGTTACTTGGTATACTACTTCCAGACGGGCGAAGTCAAGCACTATGAGACCGTGCAGCTCTCCAAGGGGCGCAGCATGTCGCCCAACATCAATTCGCTGATGTTCGACCGTCAAGGGGGCTTATGGCTGGGTACCCAGAGTCGTGGATTGCTCTATGCAAAGGCTTACCCCAGTCCGTTCTCTACCATTCCGTCACATTCTCCGGAGGCTCAACCGTATCTCCAGTTGCTCGACAAACAGAAGGTCCTCGACAAACCGCTTCCTTATAAGTTAAACTGCGTATTGAGCGACAGTCGCGGATGGCTGTGGAAGGGCACCTATACAGGATTGGTAGTGGAACGTCCAGGAAAGCCTGTGCTCACCATTAACCGCAAAGACGGACTGATTAACGAGGTGGTGCATGCTATCATTGAGGATGACGAACATCATCTATGGATATCGACCAGCTATGGCATTGCCCGACTGTATATTAAAGATGACGGTGTGTCGCATTTGGAAATGTATATCAATCAAGACAACATTCCTAACGACGCTTTCCTTGACAGAAGGGCGGCCAAGATGGACGATGGCACCATTGTGATGCAGTCTATAGACCATGTGGTGGTGTTTAATCCTGCCCATTTCCAGGGTAAGCATTTTGGCGATATGGAGCTCTTTCCTAAGTTGTGCAGGTTGATGGTCAATGGTGTGTTTGTCGAACCGGGAGCCATGATTGACGGCAGGGTTATCCTGCAGCGTAGTGTTTCGCGGACCCATGAGATGCATGTCAACTACAACCAGAACTCACTGTCGATGATTTTCTCAGGACTCAACTACTTGCGCCCTGTCCAGACCTATTACCGTGTACGTGTGAAGGGCGTCTCGGGATACAACAACTGGCGCGTGCTGTCGTATGGAAAGTCGGGTGGAATGGTCGACAGAAATGGTTTGCTTCATCTGTCGCTGGTGGGGCTGACACCAGGCGACTACGTTATCGAGATGCAGACGTCCATGTGGCCCGACAAGTGGCTGGTGCAACCCTATACGTGGATTATACATGTCGACAAGCCCTGGTGGCGCACTACGGGATTGTATATCCTGCTGGCTGTCGTGTTGTTGGTATTGTTGATAGCCAACTTCTACTATTTCAATCTCAATACGAAGATGCGCATGCGCCGATTGAACGAGGAAGAAGACATGCTGCACCGTCTACGTGGCTTTGCCGACCGTTGTGCCGAACTGCATGACGAGCAGTTGTCGCCTATTGTCTCCATCGAGGACAAAGAACTGGTGGATGACAATACGCAGGAGAGTAAGTCGTTCGACGATGTGATGTTGAAGTTGGTGCCTTATGTCACCAAGCACCGCAACGAAAAGGTGCGCTTCAGCGTTCTTGCGGACTTGACGGGGATGAGTAAAAGTGACCTGTTTGTCTTGCTGGCTAAGCATATTGACAAGAATCCACGCATACTAATCAGCAAGTTGCGACTGCAGGAGGCTGCCGAGTTGCTATTGACGACGAATATATCGGTGGAAGATATTGCTGACAGTCTGCACTTTGTGTCACCTAACTTTTTCGTGACGTCGTTCTATCATCGCTACCGAGTGACGCCAATGGCTTATCGCAACTCTAACGACTTGTAGCCTACCAGTCGCCACGTGCGGCCTCCCACCTCTTTATAATATACCAACACCTGATAGCGGTTCTCGGTTTGGTAGAAATTGCCTTCCGAGGGGGGTATCTGTCTGTCGGCGGTAAGGTAGCGGTAGTTATAGTACCCCTGCTTTTGCAACAGTGCCGTGAAATACACTTTCCGCTCTCCGTCGTAGCGCATGCGGTAGTGCTCTTTATTGTCGTCCGTAGCCCACAGCCCGTCGATAAACAGTTCACCTTGGTAGGGAGCCTGCAACTCGTAGTTCACCCAGACGTAGTCGCAGGTGTAGTCTGATTCCGAGCGGTCGCTGTTGCGAATGAGAAAAGCACCGTCGGCATCCATGTCGGTGAGGTAGTTCTTGAAGGTGAAGGCTGGGAAGGGGTACACTTGATAGTTGGTGCCGTCCCACACGATGCGGTCTATTCCCATGGTGGGGTGGCTGACGTCGAGAACCTCAAACTTATGGTATTCGTTGCCGCCATCAAAGATAAGCTGGCGGTTGTGCTGCCACAGCAGACCGCGTGTGGTGATGTGGTTAGGGCGGATGTTGCGGCGGGCGTCGCGCTCCTGCCAGTTTTGCATGACAACAGTCTGCAACTGTTCGTTGATGTTGGAGACGCGCAGGTCGTTATAGTTTACGCTGAACGACAGTTGCTGGTGACTGTCGTTATGGTCTATGTCCGTATTGGTTGTCGCCTCCATACCTATTGTCATGAGGGGCTCTACCACGTAGAACTCTACCTCCAGCAATTTCTCGTCGGCATTGTCTTCATCAATGATGGTCAGACGGTAGTTGCCACTCATCTTCAACTGACAGTACTCGTTGGGAATGGTCAGCTGGTAGTGGGTGTACAGGACGGTGGTGTTGATGGAATTCTGGTAGTCGTCAATCTGCCAGTCGTTGAAGCCTTGCAGCCAGTCGCTCTCAAAGATGTCGTCCGACACGCTCCAGTCTGCCTCGCAGTGGTCGAGGTGACAGGTCAGACGGTGGTAGTTGTGGGAGAACTCGTCGAAACCGATGTGCAGCACGTCGTCGCTGCCCAGCGACATCACGGGGCGGTTCTGCCAGTCAGTACCCACCATGCTGGTCAACGTCTTGACACGGGACGAGAAGATGCGGTTTTCGCCCCAC
>OMQN01000166.1 GCA_900313235.1 uncultured Prevotellaceae bacterium
TGTCTGAGAAAGCGATGCGCCGCGCACAGGAACTTTAACCGACAAATGTCCTGGTGGACGCATCGCGGGTAAACCGGTTTAGAGGTGTATCTCTTTATCCACCACCTCGCTGTTCAGAATCTTGAAGGAGTTGAGTTTCGGTTCTCCGTCGAGCAGCGAGAGGATGGCGTAGCGGATGGTAGGGTCGTTGGCCAGACGCAGGTCTTCCTGTGAAGGGCGCGAGGGGGATGCTGGGTGCGAGTGCCAGTTGGCGAGGATCTTCAGGCCGTGCTCGCGGGCATAGCGCAGGGCGGCAAACTGGTCCTTCGGTGCAAAGGAGAAATGCTCCGACGAGTGGTCAATGTTCTCCATCCAGTAGTTCTCGGTAACGTTGTCGTCCGTCCCCAAGAGATAACCGCACGACTCATCCGGTGCATCCTTCTCAGCCTGGGCTATCAGTTCATCTATGATGTTCTGTGGAATCTTCATTTTAATGCTGTTTGAGGTCGCATGCGGGCTGTTCGTAATCAATCAGATGGTCGATGGTGGGATGTTCGCCACAGATGGCACACGACGGACGCTGCTTCACGTTGATGGTACGGAACTGCATGGTCTTGGCATCGAAGGTCAGCAGACGGTTGGTCAGCAACTCGCCGATACCCGTAAAGTACTTCAGTGTCTCGGCAGCCTGAATGGTACCCAGCATACCTGCAATGGCACCCAGTACGCCTGCCTGCGAACAGGTTGGTACGGCTCCAACGGGAGGCGGCTCCTTAAAGAAGCAACGATAACAGGCTGTGCCTGGCAGATGGGTAAAGGTCTGTCCGTTGAAGCGCAGAATGCCACCATGCGAGAACGGTTTGCCTGCCATCACGCAAGCATCATTGATGAGGAACTTCACGGGGAAGTTGTCGGTACCGTCCACAATGAAGTCGTATTCCTTAATGATGTCCAGCGCATTCGACGAGTCGAGGAACTCGTAGTAGGTATCCACCTGCACATCGGGGTTGATGGCCTTGATCTTCTCCTCGGCACTCTTTACTTTTGGCACACCCACGTCCTTGGTAAAGTGGATGACCTGTCGCTGCAAGTTGCTCAGATCCACCACATCCGCATCCACGATGCCGATGCGTCCGATGCCAGCTGCCGCCAGATAGAGGCTCACGGGAGCCCCCAAGCCACCGGCACCCACCACGAGCACGCGTGCGTTCATTATCTTCTCTTGTCCCTCGACGCCCACATCCTGCAACAAGATATGTCGCGAGTATCGCTGTATCTGTTCTTCAGAAAAATCTATCATAACTCTTCACTTTAAGCGGTAGCAAATTTTTCACTTTTCACTCTTCACTTTTCACTTAAAAGTGCCTCCTCCCATGAAGTATAAGAAATCCACTTTGTCGCCCTCTTTCAGCTGGATTGTTTCCCAGTCCTCGCGCTCGGCAAACTCCTCGTTCACCTGCACGCTGACCATATCCGGCTGCTGTATGTCACTCTGCTTAATCAGTTCACTTACGTTGAGCGGCAGATTCACTTCCTGCGCGTCTCCATTTACATAAATCTTTGCCATAATTCTGTCGGTTTAAAATCACGGTGCAAAGTTACGCTGTTTTCATGAATGCTGCAATCCCAAATGGTAGGTAATTCATATACCTATTATTAGGTATGCAAAATGCCATAATATAGTTATTGTGGGAATGGGAAAAACCCGCTAACTTTGCAACAAAGTTTTAAACCGACAAAAAATTTAAATTCTTATGGGACAGATTGCAAAGAGTCTGATAGACTTAATCGGCAACACGCCGCTGGTGGAGCTTTCGGGAACGGAGGCTGAACTGAAACTGAATGCTCGCGTAATAGCGAAGCTGGAGTACTTGAACCCGCTACGCTCTGTGAAGGACCGCACAGCACTGGCTATGATAGAACGGGCTGAGCGCAAAGGACTGATAGATGCGAAGACGACGATTATCGAGCCGACGAGCGGAAACACGGGTATCGGATTGGCCTACATCGCCGCCATCCGAGGCTATCGGCTGATCCTGACGATGCCTGATGCTATGTCGGTAGAGCGGCGTATGCTGCTGAAGTCGCTGGGTGCCACCTTAGTATTAACGCCCGCACACGAGGGCATGGCCGGATCTATCCGCAAGGCAAAGGAACTGGCAGAGGAGATTGGCAACGCCTATATCCCGCAACAGTTTGAGAACCCTGCCAACCCAGAGGTTCACCGCCGGACAACCGCCGAGGAAATCATCCGTGACACAGACGGGAAGGTGGACTTCTTCGTAGCCGGCATCGGTACGGGTGGTACGATTACAGGCGTGGGGCAGACGCTAAAGCAGCATAACCCCAAAGTGAAGATTGTGGGTGTAGAGCCTTACACGTCGTCAGTACTCTCGGGCGAGCGTCCGGGACCGCATAAGATTCAGGGTATCGGTGCAGGATTCCAGCCGAAAGTGCTCGATACGAATGTATATGACGAACTGCTGCGCATCAAGGACGACGAGGCCTTTGCCATAGGACGGCTGCTGGCCCTGCGCGACGGCATTCTGACGGGTGTCTCCAGCGGTGCTGCTGCCGCCGCTGCCATAAAACTGGCACGTCGCCCTGAGAATGAGGGGAAGAACATCGTTGTGCTGTTGCCCGATACGGGTGAACGATACCTGAGTACACAACTGTTTAACCACGAAGGATGACGA
>OMQN01000084.1 GCA_900313235.1 uncultured Prevotellaceae bacterium
CGAGCGCACCCACGACCAGGCTGGCAACCGCGTGAAGCAGTTCCTGCACGGCGTGAAGGTGGAAGAGCTGCCTGAGAACAAGGTCAGCAAGGACGAGGACGGAGAGTGAGCCCCCAACCCCCTCCCGGCTGGGAGGGGGGCTTTTAAAAGAAGAAAGGAGTAGCATATGAAGAGTTCAAAATTCTGGGATGTGCTGTTGAAGGTTTTAGTAGCAGCCATCACGGCGGCAGCCACCGCACTGACAACCACGTCATGTATGGGCCACGGTCCGTTCTAGGAGCCTACAGCCCCCACCCAACCCCCTCCTAAAAGAGGGGGCTTTTCAATACCTGGTTCACCAGCGCGACGTTTCATGAAAATATCTCGCATTTTATTTTGCATTTCGTTCGATTTGCACTATCTTTGCAAAGTAAGAATCTAAAAACTAAGAAATAGGTGTGAAACAGGTGCCTGTCACCTGGTACACTATTGCTAAAGACTTTGAGGTTAAATTAGGAGGAATATTCTCGATTACTAATCAATAAAAGTATATATGCGTATGAAAAAGATTATTTTATTTTTATTGTTTTTAACGGTGCAGACCGTTCTTTTTGCGCAAGGCGATAATTATATTCCGTTCGTGGAAGAGGGGAAGGTTTGGTATTGTGGGTATAACCATCCTGGTGTCACTTTTCATGCAACTGCTGAGGACCCTAGTGCAAAAGGCATAGACTGCATCTTCACCATGCAAGGCGATACTGTGATAAATGGCAAAACCTATAAGAAGGTGTACTGCCAGTTTAAGGAATACTATGGCGACGAGAATCAGCACTATTATTGTGCTGTTAGGGAAGAAAACTACCGTGTTTATATCGTCGAAGAGGATGCTACAGAGGAGCAGCAGATTTATGATTTCTCTGATTGGGGAGAGACTATCATTTTCACACATAATGATATCAAGTATGGGCGTAATGGTGGTATACGTCGTGAAAGGTTCTTGCCTGGTCAGGTCGAATTTACCATTGCGAGATTCAGAGGAGAGGAATTGAATTTTAGTTATGGACCTGGCACGTGGGTTGTCGCTGTAGGTGCTCCCTATAGCAGCAACCCGTTTTCCAAGGACAATCTTGATCTTTATTATCGTGATGTCGAGCCAAAATTCGGAAAGTACATTGATGTGCGTACATGTATGAAAGATGGTGAATACATTTATATGGACTACTGGAGATCTTCACATGGAAGTCCAATAACATCTATAGATGATATAAGTCCTGTTGACAACTCCCCAATAGATTCTCCCCTCTACGACCTGCAGGGCCGCCGCCTGAATGCTCAGCCGTCTAAAGGCGTGTTTATCCAAAGTGGGAAAAAGGTCGTAGTGAAATGAGTCCATAGACCTGCACCTTTACGCCTTTTCCGTCACGAAGCAGGCCACAAGACCGTAGGTGATGGTGGGGCGTATCCATATCTCGGTGAGCATATAGCTGGTGTACTGGTCTTGAAGTTCGAAGAAGACGATGTCGATGTTATAGAGCATCGCTATTAGAGAGTCGATGGCAAAGATGGACCAGAGGTTGCGTTTGGAGTAGCTCTTCCAGTCTTTGCGTGCATAGAAGAAGGTGAGCGTGCAAAGCAATAGCACGGAGAGGGTGAAGCAGACGAGGTGGAGGGGATAGCTGGCCAAAGGTGGCGCAAAGAGGATGTCGCGCAACAGGATGGTGATGGCGACAGAGACGGTGCACCAGTAGTTGAACTGTTTGGTGGTGATGCGGTAATTGAAGAAATACATCACTATCATTGCCAGACAGGCCAAATAGAAAATGTTGAGAACCAGTTCGGGCCACGCCTCGCTCAATCCGAAGTGAGCCACGCCATAGAGCATGATGCCTACCGACATGATGCCGCCAAGGGTCGTGATGGCTACATCAAGAATCTTTGCACTCTTCTTAAATCTGCTTTGCATATTGATAGTTTTAAATTTTTTGCTGGTTAGTGATGTACTATTGGAGAGCATAGTAATATGTTGCAAAGATAATCACTTTTGTGCAAATCACCAAATAATTCACCCGACATCAGTCATAATTCATAATTATTTCGTAATTTTGCAGTCGAAATGAAGAAAGGACTGGTTTTGGAAGGTGGTGCCATGCGCGGACTATGGACGGCAGGGGTGACAGATGTGATGATGGAACATGACATCCGTCCTGACGGCCTCATCGGTGTGTCGGCGGGGGCTGCATTCGGCTGCAACTACAAGTCGCGACAGATAGGGCGCTTCGACACAGAGACCTTCGAGAAAGACCCGCTGGAGTTTACCGTTGTCTGCACGGATGTGGAGACGGGAGCGGCGGTCTATCACCAGATAGACCACGTGGACTACGACGAGCTGGAGTGGCTGCGTGCCTCGGCATCGATGCCGCTGGCATCAAAGATAGTAGAGGTCGGCGGATGGAAACTGCTGGACGGCGGCGTGAGCGACTCCATACCCTTGGAGTACTATGAGCGACAGGGCTACAAGCGCAACGTCGTCATTCTGACACAGCCCTTAGGCTATCGCAAGAAGCACCTCGCCCTGATGCCACTGATGCGGCTGGCTCTGCGCAAGTACCCTCACTTTCTGAAAGCGCTGGACGAGCGCCACCTGATGTACAACTGTCAGCTGGACTATGTGGCAGAGGCTGAACGCCTGGGGCGCTGTCTGGTGATTCGTCCTGATGAGGACATACCCATTGGTCACCTCAGCCACGACCCACAGCAGATGCGCTTGGTCTACGACATGGGGCGCAAGGTGGGCGAACGCTACATCGACAAAATAAAAGAATACTATGAGGATTGATATTATTACCGTACTGCCCGAAATGTTGGAGGGCTTCGTACACGAATCGATACTGGCACGTGCCGAGAAGAAAGGACTGGCAGAGATACGTCTGCACAACCTGCGCGACTACACGCTGGACAAGTGGCGTCGTGTAGACGACTACCCCTATGGTGGCTCAGCAGGCATGGTGATGCAGTGTGAGCCCATAGACCGCTGCATCACTGCGCTGAAGGCGGAGCGCGACTACGACGAGGTCATCTTCACCTCGCCCGACGGTGAGCGCTTCGACCAGCACATGGCCAACGAACTGAGCTTGAAGGGCAACCTAATAATTCTGGCTGGCCACTACAAGGGTATCGACCAGCGCGTCAGAGACCACCTCATCACGAAGGAGATATCTATTGGTGACTTCGTGCTGACGGGTGGAGAACTGGTGGCAGCAATGATTGCCGACGCCATTGTGCGCGTGGTGCCTGGTGTGATTGGCGACGAGCAGAGTGCCCTCTCCGACTGTTTCCAGGATGACCTGCTGGCAGCACCCATCTACACCCGTCCTGCCGACTACAAGGGATGGAAGGTGCCCGAGATACTGCTCTCAGGCAACGAGGCCAAGATACGCAACTGGGAACTGGAACAGGCTATGGAACGTACACGTCGCCTGCGTCCCGATTTGCTGGAAGAGAAATAAAAAGTGGTGAGTATTCACCACTTTTTTATTTCTCAATCTCTCATTCTCTCAATATCTCAATTTCTCAATATCCCTCAGTCCATGCGGTCACGATAGTCTTCGTAACCGTATTCACGCAACATTTCTAACGTGCCGTCGCTATGCAGCATAGCGATGGAGGGATGGGAGATACCGTTAAACGTGTTGGTCTTAACGGTGGTGTAGTGAATCATGTCTTCGAAGACAATTTCTTCGCCCAACTGCAACTCGTGGTCGAACGCCCAATAGCCCATCCAGTCGCCAGAGAGACAACTGTTGCCGCCGAGGCGGTAGGTGGTGGCTTTTGGCTTTTGGCTGTTGGCTGTTGGCTCCACGTGCTGGGCGCCACGCACCTCGGGGAAATAGGGCATCTCCAGACAGTCGGGCATGTGGCAGGTGAAGCTGACGTCGAGGATGGCGGTGCGGATGCCCTTGTCCTCTACGATGTCGACCACGCTGCTGACCAGCGGACCGGTCTGCCAGGCAAAGGCGCTGCCTGGTTCGAAGATAACCTTCAGGTGGGGATAGCGCTCATGGAAACCTTGCATGAGACGCACCAGTCGCTCGATGTCGTAGTCCTTGCGCGTCACCAGATGTCCACCGCCGAAGTTAATCCACTCTATCTGCGGGAACCACTTAGAGAACTTCTCCTCAATATGCTGCAGGGAGCGCTCAAAGACGTCCGAGCCACTCTCACAGTGACAATGGCAATGGAAGCCCTTGATATCGCTAGGCAACTGCTCAGGCAACTTGTCGGCAGTGACGCCAAAGCGGGTGCCAGGGGCACAGGGGTTGTAGAGCAGCGTCTCTACCTCGGAATATTCAGGATTGATGCGCAAGCCCAACGAGCACTCCCCTGCCCGCTCGTGGAAACGCTCATACTGCGACAGCGAGTTGAACGTCAGATGACTGGAACAGCGGACGATGTCGTCGAACTCGTCGTCTTTGTAAGCAGGAGAATAGGTATGTGCCTTGGCGCCAAACTCCTCCAAGGCCAAACGGGCCTCGCTGAGCGAGCTGGCAGTAGTCGACGAGATATACTCACGGAAGATGGGGAACGTCTTCCACAAGGCAAAGGCCTTGAAGGCAAGAATCCACTGAGAATCGGTGCGACGGGCAACCTCACTGATAAGAGCGAGGTTGCGCCGCAGCAACGTTTCTTCAATGATATAGACGGGAGTCTTCAAATTGTCAACTTTCAACTCTCAACTTTCAACTTTCAACTATCAAAAGTCCTTCGTCATTTCAGCGACCTCGGCATTGATGTGGTCGATGAACTCCTGGATGGTCATCACCTTCTGTTCGCCACCGCCCTGAGGACGTACGGCTACGGTGCCATCCTGCTGTTCCTTCTCACCAACAATAACCATGTAAGGAATACGCTTCAGTTCGTTGTCGCGAATCTTACGGCCGAGCTTCTCGTTGCGCAGGTCGATGGTAGGACGCACGCCACCCATGTCGAACTTCTTGGCAACCTCCTTGGCATAGTCGTTGTACTTCTCTGACAGCGGCAGGATAGCCACCTGGTCGGGAGTGAGCCAGAGGGGGAAGTGACCGCTGGTGTGCTCGATGAGTACGGCGCAGAAGCGCTCCAAAGAGCCGAAGGGTGCACGGTGAATCATTACGGGTGTCTTCTTCTGGTTGTCCTCGTCGGTATATTCCAGCTGGAAGCGCTTAGGCAGGTTGTAGTCTACTTGGATGGTACCCAACTGCCAGCGACGACCGATAGCGTCCTTGATCATGAAGTCGAGTTTGGGACCGTAGAAGGCAGCCTCGCCATATTCAACCTTAGCGTGCAGACCCTTCTCCTGACAAGCCTCAACGATGGCCTTCTCAGCCAGTGCCCAGTCCTCGTCAGTACCAACATACTTGTCGTGGTCGTTAGGATCGCGCAGTGAGATCTGTGCCTCGAAGTTGAAGCCGAAGGCTGTCAGCACGATGCCGATGATGTCCATCACGTTCAGGAACTCCTGCTTCACCTGGTCGGGACGGCAGAACAGGTGGGCGTCGTCCTGCGTAAACGAGCGTACACGGGTCAGTCCGTGCAACTCGCCGCTCTGCTCGTAGCGATAGACGGTACCGAACTCAGCGATACGCAGCGGCAGGTCACGATATGAACGGGGCTTCCAAGCGAAGATTTCGCAGTGGTGAGGACAGTTCATGGGTTTCAGCATGTACTCCTCGTCCTCCTCAGGAGTGTGGATGGGCTGGAAGGAGTCCTTGCCGTAGTGGGCATAGTGGCCCGAGGTGACGTAGAGGTTCTTGGAACCAATATGCGGAGTGATGACTTCCTGATAGCCGAAACGCTTCTGCACCTTGCGCAGGTGGTCCTGCAAGCGCAGACGCAGCTCGGTACCCTTTGGCAGCCAGATGGGCAGACCCTTACCGACCTTGTCGGAGAACATAAAGAGCTCCATCTCCTTACCAATCTTACGGTGGTCGCGCTTCTTAGCCTCCTCGAGCATGACGAGATACTCGTCGAGCATCTTCTTCTTGGGGAACGAGATGCCATAGAGGCGCTGCATCTGCTCACGGGTGGCATCGCCACGCCAGAAGGCGCCAGCCACAGACGTCAGCTTCACGGCCTTGATCTCGCCAGTATCCATCAAGTGCGGACCACGGCAGAGGTCAGTGAAGTTGCCCTGCGTATAAGTGGTGATAGAACCGTCTTCCAAGTCCTGCTCGATGTGCTCGCACTTATAGGTCTGACCAGCGGCAGCAAACTCCTTCAGGGCGTCGGCCTTGGCCACCTCTTTGCGAACCACCGGCTCCTTCTTGCCAGCCAGTTCCTTCATCTTCTCTTCAATCTTGGGGAAGTCGCTCTCCTTGATGCTCTCGCCGTTAGGCAGCAGCACGTCATAGAAGAAACCATTCTCCACAGCGGGACCAAAGCCGAACTGGATGCCAGGATACAACTCCTGCAGAGCCTCAGCCAACAGGTGTGCCGATGTGTGCCAGAAGGTATGCTTACCCTGCTCGTCATCGAACTTATAGAGCGCAATGGTAGCGTCCTCGTTGATAGGACGGTTCAGCTCTACGGTCTCACCATTCACGCCACAGCTTACCACGCTGCGTGCCAGAGCCGGCGAGATGCTCTCGGCAATCTGAAGTCCGGTTACGCCCTGCTCATACGAGCGAACAGATCCGTCCGGAAAAGTAATGTTGATCATATCTACAATATATGTTTAAGTTTAAATCGGCGGCAAAATTACAAAATAAAAGCGGGCTGACAAAATTATCAGCCCACTTTCTTATCTCATAACGCTTTATTTCAGTCGGAACGTGACGGGTAGCGAGTATTTCACGCGTGCCGGTTTGCCACGGCGCTGGGCCGGTTTCCAGTCGGCCATCATGCTGACAACGCGCAGCGCCTCCTCCTTGAGCTGACCTTCGCCCTTCTCGCGCATGGCAAACTTGTCAATGTCGGAGTACTTGTCGAACTTCTTGTCAGACAGGCGGTTCTTCAGGTCGGTCTTTGCCACCTTCACGTCAGACACCTTACCGTCGGGCTCTACATAGAACGTTACCATCACGCGACCCTCGACGCCACAGCGCTCAGCATCAGCAGGATATTTGATGTGGGTTGACAGGAACTTCATCAGTGCCGTGGTACCTCCAGGATAATAGGGCGCATGGTCCTGCCCTGCCAACTCGGGGGCCACCAGTTTGTTGGCCTTCTTCAGCTCAGCCAGCTTGGCCTTCAGCTTCTCGATTTCGACGGTGGCCAACAGCACACGGCCTTCGGTGTCCAACAGATACATCGTTGGAATCCACTGGATGTGGTAGTCCTTCGCCATCTTCGAATCCTTCATCTTCTCCAGCTCGCCAATGACGCGCCAAGGCAGCTGTTCCTTATCCATGTATTCTTGAAGCACGTCGGCAACGGTGTCAAACGTGACGCCGATGAACTCTACACCCTGGATATCATACTGGGCATACAACCTCTTCATCTCTGGCATGTCCTTACGACAGTCGCCACACCAGGAGGCAAAGAAGTCGAGCACCACACAACGACCGCGGAAGTCGTCTATCGGATGAACCTTGTGCGTGGGGTCTACCAGGTCGGGGGCCTTTGTTCCTACGGGCAGCAGGTCTGCGGCGTACTTCTCGTCCAAGCCCTGGGCCGTCGTCGTGCTGACCATGCCCATCAGCATGCCAGCCAAAACGAATAACTTTCTCATTATCTATTCTGTTTTTTTGCTTCAATAACTGGCTGCAAAGATACGGATTATTATTGATATGGCCAAATTTTCCGCCAATAAGCGGTGGAGTATGTAAAAAAAATGTTACCTTTGCACTCGTTTTTATAATCATCATCGAAATGAAGAAACTGATTTCATCACTAATCTTGACCGTTCTGTGCACGGCGGTCTATGCACAATTTACCACAGCAGGTGACGGAACAACGTACAACATCCACACATTGGCAGGCATCGATGGCACTGGCATCGTCGCCTACGAGGTGTCAGAAAATGAGCCACCTAGCTATCAGCTGACGCAAAGCATCACCATCGCCAATGGTGACAAATTCGTAATGGACGACGGCATCAATCTGTTTTTCAACAAGGATGTTACCCTGACCATTGAAGGTGAGGCAGATTTCAACCTGACCAACGGTTCGTCATTCGACACGACCACCGACGGCGGAGAGCTGCTGAATGCTGCCGTGCGCATTGCAGGCACAACGACGACTCATTTTAACAAGTGCACATTCTATGAGGTGGGTTTGCAACTGAGCTCTGAGGGTGCAACGCATGTGAACCGCTGCAGTTTCTACGGGCATGATGGTTCCTCGGCAGCAGCACTCTACTTTATCTCGGCAGGAGCAGCCAGCACCATTGAGAACTGCTACTTCGAGTGGTGTGCCAAGGCAGCCATCGGCAGTGCCGCCAATGCCTCGCAACCACTGACTATCAGAAACTGCTCCTTCCTCATGAACTCTGCAGCCAACAATAATGTTCCACAGATTAACATCACGGCAGCCAAGCCCCTGACCATCGAGGGTTGCTCCATCTTTGGCAACTCTGTAAACAACATGGTGGGCGGCATCGGCATCTCCAACTTCATGAGCTACGATGCCGACATTACCATCAGCGGCTGCGAAATCAGGGACAACCGCTACGGCATCGGACTGGTAGGTCCTGCTGCCAGCATCCGCATCAAGGACTGCACACTGGTGAACAACTGCTATGAGACCAACCCCATGAACGGTGGCAGCGGCATCAGCCTCTACGACCCCTACAAGCAGACCAAGGCCGTCATCAGCGGCAACCACATAGAGGGTTCGCTATGGGGTGTAACCATCATAGGCTGTAAGGATGTCAACTTGGGCTGTCTGGAGGAAGGCGAGAACTACAACCCCGGCGGTAACGTGTTTAAGGACAATGGCAACAACGGCCACCTCTACGACCTGTACAACAACTCGACACTGACGGTCTATGCCCAGAACAACACCTGGAACGTGAGCGAACAGACGGAGGAACAGATAGAGAGCGTCATCTTCCACCAGCACGACGACTCGTCGCTGGGCGAAGTCATCTTCATGCCCGCTGCTAACACCACAGACATCAAGAGTATCACCAACAGCCAAAAGCTAACAGCTAACAGCCAGATGTTCGACCTGCAGGGTCGCCGCATAGCCTACAGCCAAAAGCTAACAGCTAAAGGTCTATATATTGTCAATGGCAAGAAGGTGGTTCGCTAATCTGGCTGTCGTCATGCTGCTGGCATCGTGCCAGTCGCTCAGCACGGGCGACCTGCTGTTTCATGTGGTGGCAAAGGGCAATGCCATCACCGATGTGACACCGGGCATGATAGACCATGTGGCTATCGTCATCTGCAAAGACAGCGTCATCGAGGCGGTGGGCAGAGGGGTCAAGACGACACCTCTCGACTCACTGCGACGACAGGAGGGCTATTATATAATAGGTAGGGTGCGCCGGGCGGACCCTACCCGTTCCATAGCCAATGCCCGCCAGTATCTGGGGCGCCCCTACGACAGACTGTATCTGCCTGACAATGACGCCATCTACTGTTCGGAACTGGTTCAGTTTGCGATGGTCGACAGGGACGGCAACAGGCTCTTTGCACCCATCGCCATGTCGTTTCACGACGCCTCGGGACGCATCACCCCCTACTGGCAGCAGTTCTACAAAGAGCAGGGCATGGAGGTGCCCGAAGGTTGGCCAGGCAGCAACCCCGGCGAGCTGTCGCAACGCAGCGAGGTACACATCAAAGGACGATTAAGGTGAGTTTTGTAAACCCCACCTTACATTATTAATAATACTTAGCAAAAAAACGCTAAATGTTCCATGCTGCATGTTCATTGTTCAATGAATTTTTGTATCTTTGCAATCGTTTTGGAGAAAATACATCATTTAATATAACAAAAGCATTATGACAATCAACGAATTCAACTTTGCCGGTAAGAAGGCAATCGTACGTGTAGACTTCAACGTACCCCTCGACGAGAATGGTAAGATTACTGACGACACCCGTATCCGTGGTGCTCTGCCCACTCTGAAGAAGATTCTGAACGACGGTGGCGCAGTTATCATCATGAGCCACATGGGTAAGCCCAAAGGTAAGGTAGACGCTAAGAAGTCTCTGGGTCAGATTCGTGAGGCTGTAGAGAAGGCTCTGGGCGTTCCCGTTGCTTTCGCTCCCGACTGCGCAAAGGCTGCTGACGCTGCCAAGGCTCTGAAGATGGGCGAGGCTCTGCTGCTGGAGAACCTGCGTTTCTATCCTGAGGAAGAGGGTAAGCCCGTAGGTCTGGAGAAGGGTACTCCCGAGTATGACGAGGCTAAGAAGGCTCTGAAGTCTTCTCAGAAGGAGTTTGCCAAGACGCTGGCTTCTTACGCTGACTGCTACGTGATGGATGCCTTCGGTACTGCTCACCGCAAGCACGCCTCTACTGCTGTTATCGCCGACTACTTCGACGCTAACAACAAGATGCTGGGTCTGCTGATGGAGAAGGAGGTTCAGGCTGTTGACAATGTGCTCAGCAACATCAAGCGTCCTTTCGTTGCCATCATGGGTGGTTCTAAGGTATCTTCAAAGATTGGTATCATCGAGAACCTGCTCGGTAAGGTTGATAAGCTCATCCTCTGCGGTGGTATGACCTAGAACGGCGTAGAGCTCGTGCTGGGCAGCGACTGCACAGCTACCAACGGTCTCGACTTCGGTACTATGAGCGTAAAGCCCGGTGCTGAAATCATCACCTGCCCTGCCAACAAGGTTCCTGCTGGTTTTGAGGGTGTTGACGCTGGTCCTGAGAGCCAGAAGGCTTTCGCCGAGGCTATCAAGGGTGCTAAGACCATTCTGTGGAACGGTCCTGCCGGTGTCTTCGAGTGCGACGCCTTCACCGCTGGTTCACGTGCCATCGGCGACGCTATCGCTGAGGCTACCAAGAACGGTGCCTTCTCTCTGATTGGTGGTGGCGACTCTGTAGCTTGTGTCAACAAGTTCGGTCTGGCCGACCAGGTTTCTTACATCTCTACTGGTGGTGGTGCTCTGCTTGAGGCCATCGAGGGTAAGGTGCTCCCCGGCGTAGCAGCTATCAAGGGCGAGTAATCCTTCGAAGTTAAGAGCGAAAAGCTAACAGCTAACAGCTAACAGCTAAGAATTAAGAGTTAAGAAATAAAAAGATGAAGCATCTTTTTATGACCATAGCGATGGCCGCAGCAGTAACAGCTTGCGGCCATCGTGCTTCTACGGCAGAAGGGACAGACGCCGACTCCATCAGCGTAGACAGCACCAACGTAGACGTTGCTGCCGTCGACACGCTAAGAACCGACAGCATTGCCAAAGAGTATTCGGACTCTACGGCTCATGTGCTGGTCAGTGCCGAATGGCCTGTTGACGGTGAGAAGGCACTGGTGGCAAGCATCCGCAGATATATCTGTGAAGAGTTAGCCATCGACGTCACTACCGACGAGGAGCACCACGTCAACTATACCGACGATGGCAAGAAGCTGGTGGCCGGCATAGCCTCCAAGCAGTTTAAGGACCTCTCCGGCATGTGGTATGACGCCAAGAAGGAAGGCTATGGCGGCGACATGGCATACGAATTCCTCGTGCGCACCTGGAAACTGGAAGAGACAGATACATATATCACCTATATGTGGACCTCTGAGGGCTTTACTGGCGGCGCCCACGGTTATTTCCTTGCCACTGGCACCTCCTTCCGCAAGAGTGACGGCAAGACCTTCGGCTATGAGATGGAGTACAATCGTGCTACCGAGAAGCACGACGTCATCAACCAGACCATGTTCAAGAAGTCATCGTCGCCACAGCTGTACAAGATTATCAAGGAGGGTGCCAAGCGCTACTTCAAAGACTGCGAGGTGACAATCACCAATGACGAGGAGTTGGCAGAGAACCTGCAGGTAGAAGATGTCAACCGCATACCGTTGCCCAGCAATCCTCCCTACTTCACCAAGGACGGGTTATGCTTCACCTATCAGCAGTACGAGATAGCGTGCTATGCGGTAGGACTGGTATCATTCACGGTGCCTTATGACAAGATACGTCCGCTGCTGACAGAAGAGGCTGCTGCGCTCATACCATCAGCAAAATAGGCCAAGGTAGGAGCTGAAAAGTAAAATAATCGGCGTTTTATTTGGACATTTAGCAAGGATTCATTACCTTTGCGCTAACAATTCTAACTAAAAACAACTATGAAAAAGAATCTTCTGTTACTGCTGTCACTCATGACACTCACCGCATCAGCGCAAAAAGACGGACTGCCAGACGGTTTCCTGGCGGTAGAGTTGCAGGCCAACCCCTTCAGCAACGACTTCAACACCTTTAAGATGACTGAGCTCAAGGCTCGTCTGTGGCTGAACAACAAGCACGTGGTGCGGTTCGCCCTGGGATTGGGCATGGACACCAAAAAAGAAGATACCAGCTGGAACTTTGACTCACGTGAGGGAAGCCTAACAGGTTACGATATTATTCAGCAAAATGGAACAACCGAGACAAACTTTAAAGAAGTGCGTCTGACAGTGGGCTACGAATACCATCTGGCACAGTCTGGTCGTCTGGATCTCTATGTCGGTGCATCGGCTGGCTATGAAGGCAAATACTATTCCGGTTCATCAGAGAGCACAGAGTCGTGGACTCGCTTCAGTAAAGGTTCATACGTGCCCTATCCTGACTTAGGCACCAGTACAGGTTCCAATACATCTACTGGCAGTTGGCTACATTATCCTGATGACAGCCGCGTCCCTAAGCAGGTTACCATTACCAATACCAGCAGCTCGACAGACTACTCGAAGATGGCCCCCAACGGCGATAACAATGAGCACACGATCTTTGCTAATGTCTTCACGGGTGTGGACTGCTATATCTACAAGGGTCTGTACATCGGTACCGAACTGGGCATATCGTTCAAGCACGGAAAGAGCGAGAACGGCAGCTATACCAGGATAAGCAACAGAACAGTTACCGACGACGGAACAATAACAGTCAACAAGAGGGAAGAGTTCAACTCGGCAACGGGCATAACAGATACCAGGGACTTATTGGATTTTACCAATAACAAGAAATCTTACAGGCCTGCCGTTAACAAGTCGTCATCGTCCAATCACCTGAAGATTTATGTGGAGCCTGCCATCCGTTTGGGATGGATATTCTAAAACAAAAAACATAAAGAAATGGACTGAAGTGCTATGACTTCAGCCCATTTTCTTTAACCTCTTGCGTACACATGTATATAATAATAAGGTACACAGATACGCATAAAAGTTATAGATTTATTAGAATTACCGTCACTTGTATCATTTGCGTCACCATGGCCGGTCAGGGGACTTTCTGTCGGGTGTGTCTCAATCTTTATCATTGTGTTGTAACAAATTTAAAGCCTTATCGAAGTCATCGATGACATCGCCATTCGGGAGGGTAACGCTGATACTTACTTTGGGCTTGTAGATGCGTTTGCCGTATTCGTTCTCAAACCAGCTGCCACCACACTGGCGAACGATGTAGTCGCCCTTCGAGTCGTGCAGCGTGAGTGTGAGGCACATACAATCATCGCCTTCCGATTCGTCGATGTCGTGGGCGATGACTTCACTGGAACTGCTAAGCTCCACCACGTTGTCATACCAAAATCGGGCTATGTAGCGATTGCAGAAACGATTGGGCATATCCAATTCGATACCGTGGCGACGGCCACCGTTGAACATGGCGATGCAGTAGTTAAAACCACTCTCAGTGCAGATGCGGTAAAGACCCGTTAACTGGAAACGCTCAAATTCGCTATCGGTCTCTATCCAGGCATGCTCGATATAGTCACCGTTGGCAAAAGTGTATCGACCCTCGGCGGCATAGGCGGGACCATTGATACAGGCGTAGTTCAGGTGGAAGTAGCCCTTGAAGTGGTCACCACCCGGTAGCCACACCTCACCATCACCGATGGGCCCTTTCAGTTCCTGACGAACCCGGTCTTCAAACTGGAAGCCGCCAAGATATTGCGGTTTGTCGAGGGCGTACTTGATGGTGGTGACCAGTTCTTGACCGACGCCCATTTCTCCGCCCGAGCCACTGTAGCCAATTTTTTCCTCCTTGCCAGGCGTGATGCGGAAGGTTTTGCCGTCGTACTCTAGTTCGAGGAGAGTGAAGTCGTAGTGCTGCACGATGCTGCCGGGCAGTTCTGGTAAGGGCTTGCCGACAGTAATCTTTTTGACATCGACCTCGACAGATTCTTTCAGGGTGTGATGCACGACGACACCATGGTCGCTGTGGTCTTCATAACGATTGATGAGGATTGCTTTTGCCATAACACCTTTCTTAAGTAGTTAATCGAACATCACTCTGGGGTTCAACTCATGGGGCGACTGCCACTCGATGCCACGTTCGGCCAGCACGTTACGCAACTCAGCCCAATAGGCAAAGCAGAAGCCCATGCCACGAGGCGTGTCGCCTAATCGGCGGTCGGTTTCTTGCTCCACATCGTAGAAGTTTTCTTCCCACTCAAAAGTACGCTCTACAGGGTCAGACTTCAGATGTCTACCGTACTTCTCGCGAAACTCGCTGTCACTGACGTGCTCTGTGTCAATATAGTCCTCCAACTTCCGGATATGCTCGCTGAGTTCCTCAGCCAGATACGGATCGTTTTTCAGGTCGTCTTCGCTAGACAGGGCCAACTGCTCTTGCTCATAGCGGCGGATAGCCAACACACGGCGCGGCACATCGTATTCAGGCAGATAGTCCACCATCGCCTCAATGGCGCGTACCTGCCCTATACCCTGTTCCTCAGCATCATCTATGCCACGCAGCAACTGCATAAACTCATCAGCCAGCGGCAGGTTGCGCCACTCGCGCATGTCTTCTGCATTCTCGCGCATCTCGTTGACGATAGCCACGAGTCGCTCTGTAATTTTCTCAATATCACTCATCGCGGTAGGAAATTATCAATTTTCAATTCTCACTTTTCAAATACATTTCACCTCCAACGAGTCCTCGATGGTGTAGTCGTAGTCTTCGTCATAGATAGTGGCGGTAGACCTTCGGGCATCCTTGAACTGCAGACTCTCACCACGATGAATAGTCACCTGCTGCGCCGTGTTATCGGCAAAGAACATTGCCTTTACCTCGATGGTGACGCTGTCGGGGGTAACGGCCATGATATTGATGCCCGAGCCCTTCATGTTGAAACTGCTGTCTTTACTGATTGTCATGGCATCGGCATAGTGAGTGTAGCCCACTTCCGTTAACAGAAGGAGGAATGTGCCCGTCTGGTCGTAATCAAAACCGCTATGGTGTTCCTTGACGACCAGCATCGGCGTCTCTATCGACGGGTCGGCCTTGATGCTGTCGGACTGCAGTGTGCCGTTTTCCCACACGCCTTCGAAGCGCAAACCACTCTTGAAGGTATATACGCCATGTCCGTCGGCATCATACTCGAGATGGTCGCCGTTGGCATAGTCCCACACACCCGCTCCTACGGCTTTTCCGTCTTCGAAATCGCTCTCAAACCGGTTTTTCCCGTTTGTAAAGTTGCCATCGAAGTTGTCCGAGACGACAACACCATGGCCGTGACGTTTGCCCTCACGGAACTCACCGGTGTAGGTCTCCGTCACCGTGGCGCAGTGCAGTCCTTTTTCGCTGCTTTCAGTGGCCACACCCTGTCCATGTTCCTTGTCGTCGAGCCATTCACCATTGTAGTCGGAAGTATAGCGTCTGCCTCCTTTCGAGAACTGGTGGTAGTGTCCCTTGCCGCAACGCATGCCGTTTTTCCACTCGCCATCGTACTCGCCATAATAGCCGTTCAACTTGTAATCCATGTGTCCGCTACCATGCGGCTGGCCCTCGGCATTCACGTCGCCCCTATAGTGGTTGCCGTTGTCGAAGCTTACCTCCACAGGATCGTTCATCAGTTCGTGCTGGTGTTCTTCATAGAGTTCCTTCGACCGCTCGTCGCCCAGTTCCATACCTTGCTGCCACTGTTCCAGTGCACCGTTTACGTCGGGGTTGCCGTCGGCCGTCCAATCACCGGCATACAGCATATCGCCAAGGAAGCTATAGGCACCGGCATATCCAAGATCTGCTGCTTGACAGAACTCCAACCAGGCCATCGCATTATTATACTCGTCGTAATAGTACATTTGCCCCCGCAGGTTGTGGGCCGCTCCTACGTAAAAAGCATACTCTTCCTCCTCCTTCTCCTCATACCACTCGAAGACTTTCCCTATCCAATCCTTGGCGTGTTTGTTGGCATCGTCATCCTCACAGTCCTCGTAATAATAAACGGCAATGGCCACACCAGAAGGTATATCCTTGCCCTCAGCAGCTTTCATGAAACACTCCAGTGCTTTCTCCCTATCCTCATTATAGAGGCGGAATCCTTCATCTCTGTACTCTTCGTTATTCATAGCGGTAACCAATTATTCATTATTCACTTACGTCCAAGCGTCCCATCGTCCATCATCCGCATCGTCTTCGTAATCCATGATGAGCAGACCACCACTGTACTGGTCGATGAGTCGGTAGGTCGTGATAATGTCTTCTGTTGTCTTAAAACTGTGGCAATCGTGGGTGGAGTCCTCCTGACAGATGATGATGGGACCTCGCACCTCCTGACCCGTACCATAGAGCATGGTACCAATGGCATTGTCGTCAAGGTTCTTGTCGTATGCGTCGCGATCGCAGTACATCACTAATGGCAGGTCGAGTTCACCCTCCTTGTATATCTTGTCTAACAACGGTGAGTAGTGCACGGCATCCAGTCCTTCGCCGTCAATGAGCTCCTTTGCCATCTCCTTATGCGATTTCATCTTATAGACATCGACTGCCGCCACATTTATGTGACCAGAGGGCCAGATAATGAGAACAACCGGTTCAGTAGCTGTCTTTTCTCTCTTCGTTATTACCAACTTGGGGTACATGGGTTGCCAATACTTCTCAATCTCTTCCTTGTGTTGCAAAAGGAACGTGGGGTCGCTTTGCAGGCGCAGGCCCCGTAGGGCATCATTATCGCCACCCGAATAGCGAACGGCCTTCAGCCAGAGTTCAGCAATCTGAAGACGGTCCAGATGTTCGTGGTGATCTTCGGCAAGTTCTGCCAATTTGCAGATACACTCAATATTCCCCAACTTTACGCCATTCTTCAAATACCGCACTGCCAAACCTTCATTCACCCTGTAACCCAGACCGCCATAGTGGTATTGCAGCCATAGCTCATAGGCGCACCATCCTTCGCCACGCTTCAGACCGAGCTGCAAGCGTTCGTGAAGTTCCTCGTGCAGTCGCTTCTGTTCCTCTTCGGAGAATTCCTGGAAGTCCTCCTCTGCCATATCCGCGCGGAACAAGCAGCACAGACCACTGCCACGGTTAATGCCTTCCTCCATCAGTTCTTCGTAGAGTGCCATATTGCCACGCTCCTTGTAGATATTGGCCAGATAGTAATAGTCATCCCACTGTCCGTTCTTCGTCGACAACTCGTACATGCGGATGACATCTTCCTCCCGACCCTCCATAAGTTCGTAGCTGTAGGCCAGGAAAGAGTACCACATAGGGTCGATATCAGTTGAGAGCTTTTCTTCTATTTCATGGGCAACCTTCTCTGGCTCGGCTTCGCAGCCGTTGCCGAAGATGCGGTTGCGGGTCAGTTCCAGCTCAGCCCACTCGCTGCCTTGTTGGGCAGCTATCTTCATCAGACGGCGACACGAGTCCATGTCTACACGATTCTCCGTCGTTTCACCATACTGCCACATACGGGCGTAGGCGGCGTATGCTTCGGGCAAGACTTCCCTGTTGGAATAGAACAGTTCTTCAGCTTCTTGCATCGATGACTCTGTGGGCAGCGTATAATACAGCCAGCGACCGTAGCCATACTGTGCATAGGCATCGCCTTGCTTCGCAACATTACGCAGGGCCTCTACGTCATCGTTTGTTAGCTGCAAGACCCGCAGCCTTGTGCGGAAACGACGCAGGAAAGCTTCGTTGTGGGTAATCTTCAATGAGCGGTCTTCCTCCTTCAGCCACAAGGACAGCCAGAAGGTGGTGTAGCTCATACCCGTCTCGCCAAAGCTGAACGAACCGTCTTCCGGGGTGATGGTATATTCCTTCTCACCATACTGAAACGTCAGCGAGTACTCGTCGAAGTCTTTTACTATGATACGATCATACAGCCCCCCCCACTCGCCACTCATCGACAAGCGACTCTTCGACAGCACTTTGTCCTTCTCGACGGGATAGTCAGGGCGGGGATTCTCTTTCGTGGGCCGTTCAAACTCAATGGTGTGGCATTCGGTATGACGATCGGCCCGCCAGTCAACGCTCAGCAGTGCCTTTGTCCATGTCTTCTTCTCAGTAGTACTATTCATAGCTATCACTCATAAATGGGAAAAAGCGTCCCGGCTCTTGACGAGTCAGGCCGCTTTTTTGCATAATGTCTGCGGAACAGATGTATTAGTCTTCGTCCTTCATCTCAGCCTCATGCTGCTTGATGAGCTCCTGCTGGATGTCGTTCGGCACGAGTTCGTAGCTGCTGAACTGGGTGGTGAACGATGCACGGCCACCGGTCAGTGAGCTGAGGGCGATAGAGTAGCTGGCCAGCTCCTTCAAAGGAATCTTCGCGGTCAGCTTCTGATAACCGTTCTCTGAGTCCATACCCATGATGATGGCACGACGACCCTGCAGGTCAGACATCACATCACCCATGTAGTCGGCGGGAACGAGCACCTCGAGGTCGTAGATAGGCTCAAGGACCTTAGGACCAGCCTCCTTGAAGGCGGCGCTGAAGGCGTTACGTGCTGCCAGCATGAATGACAACTCGTTAGAGTCTACGGGGTGCATCTTTCCATCATAGACGATGACGCGGACGTCGCGGGCATAAGAACCGGTCAACGGTCCCTGCTCCATACGTTCCATGACACCCTTCAGAATGGCGGGCATGAAGCGCATATCGATGGCACCACCGACAACGCTGTTGATGAAGACCAGCTTGCCGCCCCACTCCAGGTCCTTCTCTTCCTTCGACTTGATGTTCATCTTGAACTCCTGGCCGTTGATGGTGAAGCTGGTAGGATCAGGCATGCCATCGGTATATGGCTCGACAATCAGATGAACCTCACCGAACTGTCCGGCACCACCCGACTGCTTCTTATGACGATAGTCGGCACGAGCCATCTTCGTGATGGTCTCACGATAAGGAATCTTTAGGATCTTCCTGGCGCATCTTCTGCAGAGCAGCCATCATCTTCTCGGTCTCAGCCTCGTTGACGGCCTTGATGGCACGAGAGAATTTACTATTCGGATATTTGATGAAGTCGAACTTGTTTTCTACATCCTTGCCGTTCAGTGTGTTACCAGTCTTAACATCCTTCAGTTTCACCGTACAGCCGATATCACCTGCACGCAACTCGTCAACCTGGATGCGGTTGGCACCAGCACAGGCATAGATAGTACCGATGCGCTCCTTAGAGCCACGGTCAGCATTGGTCAGGTCGTCGCCGCTCTTCACGACACCACTCATCACCTTGAAATACTGAACCTCACCGATGTGGGGCTCGACACCCGTCTTGAAGAAGTACAGAGATGTGGGAGCAGAAGCATCAGCAGGAACATCCTTGCCGGCAGCATTCTTGATGACAGGCATCTCGCTGACGAAAGGTACTACGTTGCCGAGGAACTCCATCAGACGGCGAACACCCATGTCGCGACCTGCACAAACGCAGAATACGGGGAAGATAGAACGTGTTACCAGACCCTTGCGGATACCCTCACGCATCTCGTCCTCGCTGAGGTCCTCGCTCTCGAAGAACTTTTCCATCAGGGTGTCGTCACCAGCAGCGGCAGCCTCAACGAGTTTAGCCTTCCACTCCTTGGCTTTTTCCAGCTGGTCGGCAGGAATATCCTCAATGATAGGAGCACCACCTTCGGGCTTCCAGGAGTATTTCTTCATCAGCAGTACATCAATGACGCTGTTGAAGCCAGCACCGGTGGCGATAGGATACTGTACGGGAACACAGTTAGGACCATATACTTCCTTCAGCTGAGCCAGAATCTGGTCGAAGTCACAATTGTCGCGATCCAGCTGGTTTACCAGGAAGATAACGGGTTTCTTCAGTTTCTCGGTATTGCGGAAAGCATTCATCGTACCTACCTCAGGACCATACTGACCATTGATGAGCAGCACAGCCTGGTCTGTCACGTTCAGAGCGGTGATGGCACCACCAACGAAGTCATCGGAACCCGGACAGTCGATGATGTTCAGCTTCTTATTGTTCCACTCTACATGAAAAACAGTAGAGAACACCGAATAGCCGTACTCCTGTTCTACAGGGAAGTAGTCG
>OMQN01000042.1 GCA_900313235.1 uncultured Prevotellaceae bacterium
AGCAACGTGCCAAAGACACCAAAGGCGAGGTTGATAGCAAAGAAGGCGGCAATGAGCAGGTTGCGGTGCGTCATGCGGCTGGTGCCGTAACGGTCGGTATACGCTTTCGCCCCCTCGCGAACTGTCTGCATCTGGCTGACATAGCAGTGCTCCGTCATCAGGTCGTTCTGCACCTCATGCTGGTGCTCCTCCATGAAGCGCTGAGCATCGACGCCCTCGCGTAGACGGGCAATGATGGGAACATTGATGCCCGGTGCACCTTGGCAAACGAACAAGATGGTATAGTCACGGTCGTAAACCCCATAGCGCACATCCTCCACCACGGCGCGGATGGGCAGGTCTTTAACCATCCACTCATAGTCCATCTTGTCTGGGTTATAGCCATAGTAATGCGCCTTTACTGTGCGCCCTGCCACATCGGTAGTACCATAGAGCGCCATGGCGGTGGAGCGTGTGAGAATGACGGTCTGCTCAAACACAGCGTCGCGGGTCAGTTCGGTAATTTGTGACTCTAAGGGTGTCGTTGTCGCGGATAAGATAGTAGGCCATGCTTGTTATGCCAGAACCAATGGGGTTGTTGAAGGCGCGGTAGGCCATCTCCACACCGTCCATCTCCTGTACCTTATGCAGCAGACTTTCCTCCTCGAGTCCGATAGGTAATCTAGTGGTAAACAACTGCTGTCGGGGGAGGGTGCTGGCCACCTCGAAGCGCACCAGACGGTCGGGGTCGTAGCCTAACGGCAGGTTAGTGACGTAGGACGTGACGATGACGGGGTCGAAAGCCCACCAGCAGGCAAAGGTGACGAGCACGAGTTCGAGGGAGAGCCAGATGGACGTCTTGCGTCCGAATATTTCTTTCAGCTGTTTCATTTCTTAATCATCATTGATTCAACGATTGGTTTCCTAAGGCTGAGCCAGGCGGGAAGCGTTGCCGCCAGCACATTGAGTACGCAGCAGACGAGCAGGGCGATGGCGAAGACGGCGGGACCGAAGAACATCTCGCCCTTCAGCAGTGGCACCGTGCCGTAGAGGTTGTCACTTTCGGAGAAGACGTAGAAGACCCAGTCGCGCCAGCCATACAGTGCCGTCCACGCAAGACAGAGTCCCACGATACCTCCGATAATCGTCAGCACAAGGTTCTCCATGATGACCTCACCAAGCAGCGTCCTCCGCTTCGCGCCAAACGCCTTGCGGATGGCCATCTCTGGCAGTCGCCGTTCCATGCGACTGGCCACCATCCCGCTGAGGTTCAGCGCGGGCACTAAGAGAAGAAGCAGGATAGCGGGGGCGACGTACCAGAAGAGGCTTACGTCAAAGGCATTGAAGATGTAGCCGATGTCATGCCATACTTGCTCGTAGTGCGACTGCAGACGGTCGGTTATGGTAACGGGGGCGTCTTTATGCAGAGCGTTGTAGCGTGCCTCAATGTCCTTCAGTTCCTGAAGGAAAACATCGCGTTTGTCGGCGGGCACGCTGAAGGCGAGGCGTATGGGCATTACCATGCCATGAACGCCCCGGTCTCTCAGCGGATCCTCAATGGTGAATGGCATCCAGATGTCGGCCACGCATTTCTCCGTCAGTGCGCTGGGTGTCTCCACCACGCCACAGACGCGGTAAGTGTGGTCGTCGAGGGTCAGTGTCCGTCCTACGCCTTTTTGCCCGTGTCCGAAGAGATGGTCGCGCAAATTCTCCGTGATGACCACGTTGTTTCGCCCATTGTCGAAGTCGTCCTGTGTGAAGGGCGCACCCTCGATGAAGTGAAACTGGTAGAGATGGAAGAAGCCCGTGTCCGTCAGTCTGCCCTTCACGGAATACTTATGCACGCTGTCGGCCTGCGTGATGCCGAACAGGGTGTTCGACCACATCTCCATCTCGGCGCCCATGTACTCCGGTGTCTGCATCTTTTGGAACAGGTCGCGGTACGTCCCATAATGGATGTTCTCAATGTTGTCTTCGTTGTTCAGCAGCGTCATGTCATCCAGATAATACGTCGTGCTGCGATGCACTTCTGGCGCAATGTCGGCCACTTTTACATAATACACTTCGGCAATGAACATTACGAAGGCCACGGCTAATGCCGTGCCCGCGATATACATCGCTGAGTAAAGTTTCTCCTCGCGCATCAGGGCGAGGGCTTGTCTAAAATATCTCATATTTGTTGCGTTATTTTGTCTTCCTTATTATATGCCAAAACCGTGCCAAACTCGTAACTGCCTGATAATCAGCAATAGTATAAAACAAAGTGTCCATTTTCGGACACTCACGGTGTTCAGAAATGGACAATTGAATATAAAATCTATTAACCTATTAACATGACATGCTTCAAACCCTTTGTACATCGGCATTTGAGGCATGTTAAATGTTTGCTCAACTATTATCGTTCATTTACTAAGATTGATATTAAATGCATGTTAAGTGCATGTTAATAGTTGGAGAAAGTATTAACATGGCGTGAGCCCTTTATTTATCGGGGGTCCAAGGGGGTGAGGTTAATAGGTTAAATGTTATGGCAATTTTCCTCCTGTAGCGGCAAATGATATAGTATGAGGATGGAAATACAGCTATTTAGCTCACCAAGACAGCTGTATACGCAACTGGCTTAGCCTATCCCGCAACTGGCTTAGCCTATCTCGTAGCAAGAGAACATTTATTGATAGCAAAGAAAAATACTATGACAATCTTCGGGAGGCGTCCAGTCGCAGGAAGATGAACAACAGCAGGGTGAAGCCCCATAGCGAAGAACCGCCATAGCTGAAGAATGGCAGCGGGATACCAATGACGGGAGTCAAACCGAGTACCATGCCCACATTGATAAATACGTGGAAGAGGAAGATGCTGAGCACGCAATAGCCATAGACGCGGCCAAAGCGCATGGGCTGACGCTCAGAGAGATAGATGAGTCGCCAGATGAGTGCCAAGAACAACAGCAACACACCAGCAGAGCCCAGGAAACCCTCTTCCTCGCCCACGGTGCAGAAGATGAAGTCGGTATCCTGCTCGGGCACGAACTTCAGTTTGGTCTGTGTACCATTCAGGAAACCCTTGCCCTCCAAGCCGCCAGAACCGATGGCTATCTCCGACTGGTGGACGTTGTAGCCGGCACCACGCAAGTCCTCGTCGAGACCCAGCAGCACGTTGATGCGGGAACGCTGGTGAGGTTCCATGACGTTCTGCATGATGAAGTCAGCACCATAGTAGAACAGTCCTGACCCCAAGGCAAAGAAGGCGATAAAGAAGTAGTTGCGGATGCGCGTGGAGAGTGCCTGGAAGAGCAGATAGCCAATCATGATAGCCACCTGCGCTATCTGTATGTAAACGATATTGATGCCGAAGTCTAACAAAGGTAATGAGAGCAGGGTGACTGCCGCTGAACACAGCAGCATGCGCCACGCCAATTTGCGGTGACAGTAGATCCACACCATGCCGATGGAGAACAGCTGGATGAGCACCATGACGGAGAAAGGGCCTACCATGGCTGGCGATGACGCCAACGGAACGTCGGCAAAGCGGATGCCCACGACAAAATAGACCACCATGGCGACACCCGTAAAGAGGATGCTGCCCGGCATGCCCTCGCGATAGAACATGAGAAAGAAGGAGAGATAGACCAGTGCCGACCCCGTCTCACGCTGCAGGACGATACACACCATCGGCAACAAGATGACGAGCAGTGCCGCACCAAAATGGCGCCACTGCTGGATGTTATAGCCATAGGTAGACATGAGTTTGGCGAGTGCCAGTGCGGTGGCAAACTTCGCAAACTCAGCAGGTTGCAGGCGCAGCGGGCCCAATACCAGCCACGATCGTGAGCCCTTGATGCTGTGCGGATTGAAGATGGTGGCAAAGAGCAATAGCAACAGCAGGGCATAGATGACATAAGAGAAGGTGTCGTAGATGCGGTCGTCCAACAGCAGGACTACCATACCCAGAACGATGCTGGTGGCTATCCAGACAATCTGCATGCCAGAGCGCGTAGACAGCGAGAAGATGTCGGTCTCACCATACGAGTAGCTGGCTCCGCAGACGCTAATCCAGCCAAACGACAGCAGGGCGATATAGATGATTACCGTCCACCAGTCGATATTGTGTAGTACGCCTTGTTCTTTCTTATTGTCTCTCATCTCTTATCTACTCGTACTGCCATACGAGATATGCTTATGCTGGAACTCTTCGGCCTTCTTCTGGGAAGCCTCCGAGAGTTTTCCGTTGATATACTGTTCCATGATAAGTCCGCCGATGGGCACACCATAGGTAGCACCCCAGCCGCCATTCTCCACATAGACGGCAACGGCAATCTTAGGATTATCCATGGGTGCAAAACCCATGAATACGGAGTGGTCGTGGCCGCGGTTCTGTGCCGTACCCGTCTTGCCACAGGCCATGAAGTCGTACTTGGCGAGTTCGTGGCACGTACCACCTGTTGCGGAGGCTCGCATGCCCTGAACGACATAGTCGTAGGAAGCCTTCGACGCCTTGGTATGGCGTGGATGCGTGTAGAGCGTATCGAGCTGTTCACCCTGGATGCGCTTCACCACATGCGGTGTGATGAACCAGCCACGGTTGGCGATGGTAGCGCCAAGGTTGGCTATCTGCAGCGGTGTGGCGTTGACCTCACCCTGTCCGATGGCAATAGAAATAATGGTCAGACCGTTCCACGAACCCTTGTAGGCCTTGTCGTAGAACTCTGCATTGGGAATCAGGCCGCGCTTCTCGCCAGGCAGGTCGATGCCCAACTTATAGCCAAAGCCCATGCTGACCATATAGTCGCGCCACGTGTTCATGGCATTCTGCACGCTGCCATACTTGTTCTTCGCACCTATCATATAATAGAGGCCCCAGCAGAAGTAACCGTTACACGAAGTCGACAAGGCCGGCACGAGGGGCAAGGGTGAAGCATGGCCGTGGCAACCTACGTGCAAACCCTTGTAGTTGAAGCCATGACCACAGGGATATGCCGTATGTGTGGGATGAATGATGCCCTCCGTCATGAACGTCAGACCCTGTGTGGTCTTGAAGGTCGATCCTGGCGGATACTGTCCCATAATACTGCGGTTCAGCAGCGGTTTCCACACGTTCTGGCTCAGTAGCCGGTGACTCCTGGAGCGTTGGCGGCCCACCATCATGCGAGGGTCGTAGCTGGGCGACGACACCATGCACAGCACCTCGCCCGTCTTGGGTTCGATGGCAACGATAGAACCTATCTTTCCTTCCATCAGGCGTTCGCCCAGCGCCTGCAGGTCGGCATCCAGCCCGAGGGTGAGGTTCTTACCCGCTACCGCACGGCGATCGAAGCGCCCGTTCTGGTAACGGCCCTGCACACGACCATGAGCATCGCGTAACAGAATCTGCATGCCCTTCTCGCCACGCAACTGTTTCTCGTAGCTGCGTTCCACACCTAACTTACCGATATAGTCGCCAGGCTGATAATACTCGTCCTCCTCGATGTCGGAAGGCGACACCTCAGCGACATCGCCCAGCACATGAGCGGCAAAGGGATAGCGATACTGGCGGATGCTGCGACGCTGGATATAGAAACCGGGGAAGCGGAACATCTTCTCCTGGAAGACGCTGAAATCAGCCTCCGACAGCTGACTCATGAAGAGTTGCTGCGTGAAGCGCGAATAGCCCGGGTTCTTGGAGCGGTCCTTGATAGTCTCCATGCGGTGGTCGAAGTCCTCGCGGGTGATGTTCAACGCTCCACAGAGGTCGAGGGTGTCCAGATGGTCCTTGGCCTCGTTCATCACGACCATGATGTCGTAGGCGGGCTGGTTATACACCAGCAACTTACCATTACGGTCGTAGATACCACCGCGCGAGGGATATTCTATCTTCTTCAGAAAGGCGTTGGAGTCGGCACTCTTCTTGTAGTCATCACTGGTAATCTGAAGCGTGAAGAGACGGATGGTATAGATGACCACGATGAGTAGTGCCACACCACCTATCACAAAACGTCTATAGTCTAACGAGTAGTCCTTCATAGCTCCTTCTGCTCCAAGGTCAGTTCCGTCTGCCAATCTCCAGGGCGAAAATCAGCACCAGCGTAATGGCAGTGCTGCCCAGCACACACATCAGCCAATAGAAGGCATTGAAGAAGGTGAACATCTCCAGACTGAAGAACAGCAGACAGTAGACCAACACCATGGGGACGATGTAGTAGGTGAACTTCAGCGGTCCGAGTGTCAGCATCGACGGCTTCAGGTTGTCGGCAGAGTCGCGGGGCACATACAGCTCCAGATAGTAGGGCTGGACGGCTGCGATAACCGTCAGCGAGGTTGCCGCCAGCCCCGGGGTATTCGAGAAAATGTCGATGCATAGTCCGAGGAGGAAGCCCCACAGCAGGATGGCCCACTTCTCGTGGTTGCGTGGGAACAACGCGATGAAGTAGACATAGAACAGGGGCGTGGCATAGTGGAACAGACGGATGCGTCCAAGCACCAGCACCTGTATCAGGAAGAACAGGGCAAACAACCCCAACCGTTTCAAGAAATCTGCTGACATCCCAAAGACGTTTACTATTTGACGATTTACTATTGGACTATTGAACGACTGCCGCTACTCATGAACATTGAGCTTCAGCGAGTCGCGGGCCGCCTGCATGAGACGCATGCGGGTGGCGATAGAGCGGTCGCTGATGACTACCACGTCGCGCAGGTTGCCGAAGTCAGTGGCAAGACGTACCTTCAACTTATACGACAGTCCGTCGCGGGCATTGTAGACCTCTACAATCTGACCGACAAGGACTCCTGGAGGGAAAATGCTGGAGTAACCGTTTGTCTCCACCCAGTCGCCACGCTTGAAACGGGCATGACGGGGAATGTCCTCGACAAAGGCATAGGCGGCATCCTCTCCATACCAGCGCAGCACGCCGAAATAGCCATAGCCACGGATGGCACAGCTGATGCGCGAGGCGTGGGTATTCAAGACGGGAATCACCACGCTGTAGTGGTCGGACACCAGATAGGTGACACCCACCACACCACGGCCACAGGCTACACCCATGCCCACGTCTACACCGTCGTCTGAACCCTTATCGATGGTCATCAGGTTGTCCATCTTTCCCAACTCGTTGCTCACCACCTTGGCGGCAATGAGCTGGTAGCGGCTCAGCGAGTCGAGACCCTGTTGCTCTTGTTCATCCATCTTCTGGGTAGCCTCAGCATACAAACGACGCAGCTGAGTGACCTGACGCTCCAGATAAAAGTTACGAAGTGCCAAGCCCTCATTCACTTTCGTCAATGAGAAGTACGACTCCACTGCTGATGTCCACTGATAGAAGTGGCCCGTCACCGCATTTGCCGACGAGAGCCATACGCTGTTCTGATAGCCGTTATAGCTGAACAGTAGCGTCAAGCTCAACGCCTCCAGGAAGACGAAGATCAGCCAGTGGTAGTGGCGTCCGAGGAACTCAAGAAGATTCTTCATACTATAGCAGTTAGCAGTTAGCAGTTAGCAGATAGCTATTGGCACTGAAGCCAAAAGCCAAGAGCTAACAGCCAAAAGCTATTATCGCATGAGGAAAGTGAAGCGGTTGACGTTCTTCAGGGCAATGCCTGCACCCTTGGCAACAGAGTGCAACGGGTCTTCTGCGATATGGAAGGGGATATTGATCTTCGCCTCCAAACGACGATCCAGACCACGCAGCAGGGCACCGCCACCAGCCAGCCAGATACCGTTCTTCACGATGTCGGCATACAACTCAGGAGGAGTGTTCTCCAAAGCAGAGAGCACTGCATTCTCGATTTTTGCCACGGTCTTGTCCAGACAGTGAGCAATCTCCTGATAGCATACGGGCACCTCCATAGGCAGTGCAGTGATACGGTTAGGACCATGAACAACATAGTCCTCAGGAGCATCGTCGCCCAGGTCGGTGAGTGCCGAACCTACGGCAATCTTGATACGCTCAGCCATACGCTCAGAAACCTTCACGTTGTGCTGACGTGACATATACTCCTGGATGTCGGCTGTCAGGTCGTCACCAGCAGTACGAATAGAGTTATTGCTAACGATACCACCCAGTGAGATAACGGCAATCTCGGTAGAACCGCCACCGATGTCGACAATCATGTTGCCCTCGGGAGCCTCCACGTCAATACCAATACCGATAGCTGCTGCCATCGGCTCGAAAATCAGATATACGTCGCGACCGTCGGCATGCTCGGCGCTGTCGCGTACGGCACGCAGCTCCACCTCGGTGGAACCGGAGGGGACGCCAATGACCATACGCAGCGAGGGAGAGAACAGACGGCTACCGGTATGTACCATCTTAATGAGACCGCGCATCATCTGCTCGCAGGCAGAGAAGTCGGCAATCACGCCATCACGCAACGGACGAACGGTGCGGATGTTGTCGTGCGTCTTTTCATACATCATCTTAGCCCTTGAACCTACGGCAATCATCTTGTCGGTATGGCGGTCGAGAGCAACTACTGACGGCTCATCAACAACAATCTTATCATCACTGATAATGATGGTGTTAGCCGTTCCAAGGTCCATAGCTATCTCTTGGACAAAACTAAAAAAACCCATTCTAATTTACTATTTGACTATTTACAATTTACTTTTCAAACCAAGCGTGGATGGCAGTGTCGTAATGACTGCTGACGCCAAAGGCACGGGTAGCAAACTGACGGCGCTGAGCCTTGGTGGTTTCTGCCCCCTGCTGGTTCAGGATATCGAGCAACATGCTGTACTCGGCCTTAGAGGGAACGATGACGACATCGTTGAAATTCTTAGCACCAGCACGAATCAGTGAGATACCGCCAATATCGATCTTCTCAATGATGTCCTCCTCGCTGGCACCGCTGGCAACAGTCTGCTCAAAGGGATAGAGGTCGACGATGACCAGATCAATCTCGGGAATCTCGTACTGAGCCATCTGCTGGCGATCGCCTTCATTGTCGCGACGACCCAGGATGCCACCGAACACTTTCGGATGCAGGGTCTTCACACGTCCACCCAAGATAGAGGGATAGGTGGTCACGTCCTCTACCTTCTGACACTCATAACCCAGGGACTCGATAAAGGTCTGTGTACCGCCTGTAGACAGGAACTTCACCCCTTCGTCGTTCAACTTCTTCAACAAATCTTCCAGCCCATCCTTATGAAATACTGAGATGAGCGCAGTCTTAATTTTCTTTGTGTCTGCCATAAAAAATGATATAACGTTATATTCGAATTCGAGCTGCAAAATTACAAAAAAAACAGCATACCGCACAACGTTTCCACAAAAACTTTCACCTGACAGACAAAATAATGCGATACGTCAAGGCGCACTACAAAGTATAGGCAAGATTTACCAGCAGCGAAGAGGCTGAGACATGATACTTGGCATAGCTGACATTCAGCTTCAGGCGTTCCAGTTCGATGCCACCGCCCAACGACAGTCCGGCACCATGGTTAGAGGAATTGTCTTCACCTTCATCAATCTTCATTTCACTGCTGCGACGGAAGTTATAACCTGCCGAGACATAGATGGCAGGACTGAGACGGATGTCGGCACCGACGGCAAGGTGCTTGATGAAGGCCTGGTCCCAATTGTTCAGGCGGGCCAAGGAGGCATGTAACGTCAGAGGGGCATTCGGCAACTGCCGACTGACACCCACCAACAAGTCGAAGGGAATGCGCTCAAACTCCTCCTCATAGGCCTTGATCTGACCGCCCAGGTTACGGGCAACGGCTGACAACGACCAGCCTCGCTCCGTGTCCTGATAGTTCAGTCCTAAGTCGACAGCCACTGCGGCAGACGAATAGCTGCCAATGGTCGAGGAGATGAAACGTGCCGTGATACCACCGCTGATGCGGTCAGAGAGCAGATAGGCAAAAGAGCCTGCCAGCGCGATATCCTTAGGCGAAAAGGTGCCCGTCTGCTGATTGGCAGCGGTGGTTTCCTTGATTTCGCCATACGACATGTACTGGGCACTGATACCCCACGAGCCACGTTCCTTGTAGGCACGGACAAAGGATGCCGACGCGGTGGCACTGCCCTCCATATAAGTCATGAAGTTGACGTTCAGCGTCTTGTCGCTGACATCGGTGATTAGCGCAGGGTTATGGAAGATGACGGTGGCATCGTCGTTAGTCAGCGACACATTGTCGCCACCCAATGCAGCGACATGAGCACTTACCGGCAAGCGCAGAAAGCTATATACCTCCTGCGACTCCTGCGCATGCATGCCAATTGCAAACAGCCAACAGCCAATAGCCCATAATCGTTTCTTCATCATTGATAATAACGGAGAAATATTCATTTTATTGCTATTGTCTGTTGGCTGTTTGCTAAAGCTAATTGCCAATTGCTAAAAGCTTACTGCTAAATCAACTTCAGCGTACCCATCAGATAAACCAGACCGAAGCCCAGTACCATGGCGATGACACCCATAATGATACCAATCTTTGCCATGTCGTTCTGCTTGACATAACCCGTAGCGAAGGCCAAAGCATTCGGAGGTGTAGAGATGGGAAGAATCATGGCGCTGGAAGCAGCGATGGCAACACCGATTAAAACGGTGCCAGTACCACCAATAGGAGCCAGCTTGTCGCCCATAGCACCGCAGACTACAGCCAAGATAGGCATGAGCAGGGCTGCCGTTGCCGAATTAGAGATGAAGTTGCTGAGCAGATAGCAGATAGCACCACCCAGCAGGAGGATGAGCAGCGGCGAGAACTCGCCGAAGGGGATGCTCTCCACTGCGTTGGCTGCCAGACCGGAAGCATTCAAGCCATAACCCAGTGCGAAACCACCGGCCACCATCCAGATGACACTCCAGTTGATCTGCTCCAGGTCGCGCTTATTGATGACACCCGTCAGGGCGAAGACGCAGAACGGTACCATAGCTACCGTATTGGCATTGATACCCGTGAAGCGGTCAGAGAGCCACAGCACAACGGTGAGTATGAAGGTGATGATGACGACCCATGAGTGGAAGCCCTTCTGCATGCCACCGTCGATGTTCAGCTCAACAGTCTTCTGACTGAAGGGGAAGAACTTAAGCAACAGGCGCCAGCTGATGAACAGTAGCACGATGACCAGTGGGAACATGAACATCATCCACTGACCGAAGCCCAGACCGAGGTTCAGGCCCTCGGGGTCGTTCAGATATTTCAGTGCGATATTGTTAGGAGGCGTACCGATAGGGGTACCCATACCACCGAGGTTGGCAGCTACGGGAATAGACATAGCCAGTGCGATACGGCCCTTACCCTCAGGAGGCAACTGACGGAACACGGGGGTGAGGAACGTCAGCATCATAGCGGCAGTGGCCGTGTTCGACACGAACATCGAGAACAGACCCGTCACGAGCAGGAATCCCAGAAGCACCATCTCACTACGCGTTCCGAAAGGACGAAGCAGCACCTTCGCTAACTGCGCATCGAGACCTGTCTTCGTAGCGGCAATAGCCAATACGAAACCACCGATGAACAGCATGATGACAGGGTCGGCGAAACAAGCCATCACACCTTTGTAGCTGAGCAACTTGCCCACCTCCTCTTCCTGCACCATTGGCAAGATGCCACTGTCTGTACAGAACAAGAGCATGAGCACGATGATGGCAATAGACGTTGCCCAAGAACTGACAATCTCGAGAATCCACATCAGGGTGGCAAAGGCGAAGATGGCTATGACACGCTGCTGGATGACCGTCAGGTTCTCAATGCCGAACCACTCCGACGGAATATTCCAGAGAAAAAGAGTGACAAGTGCTACCAATGCAATCTTGATAGCGCGTTTGGTACCATCAGTGGGATGGTATTTTCGTTGTTGACGCATGGCATGATACGTCTCTACGAGATGGAATCCTTTGTAATTATTGAACATTTTTGATTATGTTAGTTTTTTGCGACTGCAAAGGTACGAAAAAGTCGGGAAGAAAATCCTAAAAAGGGACTCTCATTTTTGGTTGGACGCTGTATAATGATACAAAAAAAAACACTCCACTTCGCAAAACGGAGATATTTGCAAAGTGGAGTTGCCAAAATTGATAAATAGTTAGTTAGTTTATTGTAAAGAAATCTATGTCAATATAGCCGCCCGTCTTCTGAGTAGCGAAGTTGAACAAGGCATACTTCGAACCCATAAAGAAACGCTGCCAGTCAAAGCGCATACGGTAGTCGTTACCTATCTTCTGCCAGTGCTCACCATCCAGACTGTAATAGAAGGTGGCAACATCGGTACGCGGCACGAAGTTGCCATCAATGCGCAACCAGATTTTGGTCGATGTCAGCGGCAGGCTCTCGACGATCTTCTCGGTGGCACTCTCTACGGCCTTGTCGCGTGGAGACAACTTGACAGATAGTTCAGCAGCACAGAGCGTCAGCTTCTTACCATCTTTCTTGATCATGAGTGCTCCGGTCTCGTCATTGAAGGCCGCAAAACCGGCACGGTCGCCAGCCTTCATGTGCGACAGGTCAAGTACTACGACAGCACTGCACTTCGGCCCCTTCATGCGCTGTGTCAGCGTGTTAGGAGCGAGATAGAGGTTAGGGACTACACGACTGGTCTTCAAACGGAGGAAGCCAGGACGTTCGGTCAATGACCACGCACTGTTTACGGGGTTATGGTTCCACTGCCAGTGGAGCCCGAGCTTGGTTGCCGAGAAATCGTCGCTACAGATGATATGTTTCTCCGGCTCACCACTAATCAACGGACGTACGTGGTCGGGGACACGGCCATCTTCATCACCCAGCATGGGCCAGCCGTCAATCCAGCGACAGGGCGACAGTGTCAGCACACGACCGACGGCACCACGATCCTGGAACATGACACCATACCAGTCGCCATCGGGAGAATCCACGATGGTTCCTTGTGCCAGATAGGAGAAACCGCCGAAGTCAGACTCCAGAATAGTGTTCTTCTCGTACGGACCACGGATATTGTCGGAACGGTAACACACCTCACGGCGATGACGACCCGGTGCATAGACATGGGAAATCATCAAGAGGTAGTAGCGACCATTATGCTTAATCATGCGAGAGCCTTCCAGCAGACCAGTCTCGTCGGCCTCGCGCTGGAACAGTTGTACATGAGAGCCCTCAATGACATCAGAGAGATCGGGCTTCAGCTCCATCATTTCGCCTGTGCCATAAACGACATACACACGGTTGTCGTCGTCGAAAAACAACGAGCAGTCGTGGAAGTGGCGCATACGCGATACCAGCGTCCACTCACCGGCAGGGTCCACAGCACTATAGATATAGGTATCGCCCATCGCTCCACGCTCATTGGGAGCAAAGAGGACATAGAAGCGACCATTGTGATACTTCAAAGAGGTAGCCCACTGACCACGACCATAGGCTGTACCCTCTTGCAGGTCGTACTTGGGTGAATCGGTCAGACGATCATAGACGTAACCTATTGTCTCCCAGTTCTTCAGGTCACGGGAGCGCATGATGGGCGCACCAGGCATCAGATGCATGGTGGTGCTCACCAAATAATAGGTATCGCCTACGCGTATAATATCGGGATCGGGGACATCAGCCCACAGCATCGGGTTTTCGACAAAAGTACCGTTAGAGCTGCTGGAACGCTTTCCAGCAGCTTCTACGGTTACAAAACAAACTACTAATGATAATATTACTACTAAAACAAATCTTTTCATCTTAAGAACAAAACGGTTTCATCGTTTCTCAGAATCAACGGTATGCAAATTACGTTGTATTCCGAGTGCAAAGATATATACTTTTTTTATAACTCTGTTTCTTTATTGTTTCATCTATTTTCCCATATGTAACAAAAACCTCCGCGAGGCTGAAAAATGACACTTTTTGGTGTTTTTTTCTGTTTTTCTATATGCCATTTTCGGTCTTTCCCGGGTTCATCGGTGAATAACGTCACTTTTTTACCGTGGAAGTCAAGGGGGACTTCTTTGACGGAATCTGTTCCATTGATGCCAGCAAGATACCACTTGTTACCACTGCGGCGTGCCAGGATGACATACTCTCCTGGATAACCGGCAACGAAACGGGTCTCATCCCATGCTGCCGGCAGGGCAGAGAGGAAGTCCTGTACTTCCTGAGGCTGGGTAAGATAACTCTCAGGGCGGTCTGCCAGGTGCTGCAGTCCACTCTCGAAGAGAACAGTCAGCGCCAGCTCATGACCGTGGGTGGTAATATGCGGATGCTGTGAGTCACTAAATGTACAAGGCGTATAGTCCATGGGGCCAATCACATTACGGGTAAAGGGCAGGGTGGCATTATGGCAGGCTGCCTTGTTAGTGAAGGTACCGACATTGTTATACCATTCAGCACCATAAACACCCTCAGTACTCATGAGATTGGGCCAGGTACGCTGCCAGCCACGGGGTATCGTCGCACCGTGGAAGTTGACGAGGAGATGATGGCGCGCAGCACTCTCCAGCAGATCGAGTTGGAAGTCCATATTGCGCTGATTATCACCAGAGAAGAAGTCAATCTTCACACCAGCAACACCGATTTTCTCACACCAGGCAAACTCCTTCTCGCGGTCTTCGGGTTTATTGAGCCGGAACTTTGGTGTAGGAGCACCATCCACCCACCCTATCGACGAGTTGTACCAGATGAGGGGTTTGACACCCTTTGACTTGGCATAGGCTACAGCGTCCTCGATGGTCTTGCCCTCGTTAGAGGCTAACTTATTCATATCGTCCCACTCGGCATCGATGAGTACATAGGAAAGACGGAGTTTCTCGGCCATGTCGACATACTTCTTGATGATCTGATAGTCGTTAGAACCGTGATTATAAGCCCAATAGATCCACGACACCACACCAGGCTGTATCCAACTGGTATCAGCTATCTTATTAGGAGCGCTGACATCAGTCACCAGAGTAGATTCCACGACATCCTTCAGCGTACCGATGATGGCGACACGCCAAGGAGAAGCCTTCTCCCCCGCCTTCTCCGAAGGGAGAGGGAGTTCTTGTTCCGCGGGAACGACTTTGAATTGTTCGCCATCGTCATAGAGGCACGATGCACTCTGTCCATGCTGGATATTGGCCTCAGATATCAATACAAAAGTACCATCGACAGGTTCCAACAAGGCAGGATAGGCCCAACGGTTGTTCCAACCCTCGGCAGATTTCGAGATACCGCTATACGAAGGAACAGGAGCTACCTTATAGGTGGTAGACAATGGGAAGAAACCCTCATAAGAGTCGCACCACTGTTGCATCCAGCGGCGTGTACCTTCAGGGATGCGGTAGATAACGTCCGAAGACTGAGGACTGACGGATAAAGTACGGAGAGCGATGCCATCGTTATAGACACGCAGCTGCACACTGCCACAGCGGTATTCGTTAGCCTCGTTCACACAATGACGACGCTTGCCCGTCAGCATGTGGTAGTCGGCCTTGATATGCTGTGTAAACACGGGGGCAGCAGGAGCGGTGATACCAGCCTCAACGATGTCGAGTGTCTGTTGTCCCTTGTAACAGACCTTCAGTGAGACACCATCGAGAGTTACACTAATCTTGCCATTAGGTGAGGTGACGGGAGCAGCCACTGCCCCCATCGCCATCACTAAAAGGAGTTGAATGAATAGTTGTCTCATAAGTTAGTATTTTCTGTGGGCAAAGGTATGAAAAAAACATGAGACACAGCCAACGCTATGTCTCATGGACTTTTTCTCATGTATCATCTTTTACTTTTTAGGAGTCAGCGAGAAGCGATAGGCCAGCGAGAAGAGTACGTAGCGGCGCATATTGTTCGTCCACGTCTCGTAGCGACCATTGGAATTAACATAATACTGCCATTGATTGACCTGTCCTAAGAGGTCATAGCCCTTCACCTTAGCTACCCAGCGTCCTTGCTTCCACGACTTGGTGAGCGTAGCATCCCAGTAGAGGCGGTCGTCATTCATCTGACTGTCGGCATAGCCTCGGCGCGAATGGATCTGCAGATCGGTATCGATGGTGAAGTTCCACGGCAGTCTGTAGTTGGCATTGAAGCCGTAGCCGAAGTCATACATATCGACGGGTAAGCCGACGACGTCTATGCTACGGCGGAAATGGCGCCACGTACCGTTAGCGCGCAACGTGAAGGTCAGTTTCTCCTTCTGGAAGCGTACATTCGGTGAGAAGGTAAAGGCTGTATTGGTGACACGGTTGGTCTCACCCGACGACATATCGGTGCTCTGACCGACAGAGGCATTGAGACTGGCACCGATATGCCAGAACTTCTTCTGACCCAAGGCACGTCCATAGTCTATGTTTCCCGACATGTTCCAGTTGCCGTTGATATTCTCCGTCCAGGTGGTGCGCACACCCGTCGTAGCATCATAAGTATAGGCCGTAGCCATCGCATGATGCTGGATATTCGCATTCATGCCGATAGTGAAATGCTGGTCAATGCTGTCCACACGTGCCCGATAGTTAGCATTGAACCACCAATACGTCATAGGCTTCAAGTCGGGATTACCCTTACGGATGTAGAGCGGGTTGCTTGTCTGCGTGATGTCCACCAACTGCCCGATGTTAGGCAGTGAGACGGAACTACTACCATTGGCAGAGAGCGACTTGCGATTCTTATCAAACGAATAGGTGAAGTAGAAGTTCATCATCGGATAGTCGTAGTTGCGGTTCATCGTGTGGTATTGGTTGTCGCTATCATAGTACATGTGCTTCCTGCGGAACTGTTTCTGAAGCTGCACATAATAATACATATAGCCGTTGTTGTTGGCCAGCGGTTTACTGTAGTTCATCATCAAGCCCACGCTGTACTGGTTTTCACGGTTGCCCTGCTCCGACGAGTTGGGAGCATCAATGGTCAGCAATCGCCAATTGTCGATATCAGGCAATTCTCCGATAGCATGCGGTCCACCGACAGCCCACTCTGGACCCAGCCAGTCCAGACGATACAGATGGTTATCGTTATTGTCATAGCTATAGCCGATGCTTGCCCTGGGAGAGATAGAGAGATGCTCCGTCAGACGTAGCCGATAGGACAGATTGCCACCGGCATTGAAATTATTGTACGGACTGTCATTATACTGGTTACGCTGGTCGATGGTACCCATCTTACATAAGGTGTAGCGGTTCTGCGAGAAGCTGTCGCTGTTCCACTGGCGCTGCCACCCCATGTTGAAGCCTAACTCCAGTTCGTCGCCCCACGGCAACTTGAATTCACAACTCGTATCCCAGCTCAAACGCAGGTTGTCCTGCTTGGAAGAGTTCATACTCCACGTATGGTTTACCGAGTCTTTCATCAGTTGGTCATTGGCCGTCAGCGACCATCCGTCGCCCCAGTCCTTGTCATGGTTATACTCCATGTTCAACCACGAATACACATAAAGAGGTTTGCGGATATAGAACGTATTGTTGGCCGACAGTTGGAAGGGACGGTTGGTACTCTGCGAACGAGACTGTCCGAAAGTGCTGGCACCTGCCAAGAAGTTCTCATTCTTACTCTCTCTCTCCGAATAGATATCCTGCCAGTTCAACTTGAAACCGAAGTCGTTGGTGATGCGCTCTTCCGGCGTATGCAGCGACCAGTTGCCGCCAATGGTCTTGAGGTCACGGTCGCCCGAAGCCTGCGTGCGGTCTTGTTCATTACCCTCACGGTCGTAGTCGATATACTCGTTCAGGTTGTTCATGCCACCGAACAACACCATACGGCTGCGGTCGGTATAGCGTAGTCCGAAGCCTCGCACCTTATAGCGGTCATCGGTGCCATAGCCAGCCTCAACGTTGACAGTGCCACCAACCCTATATTCCTTCTTGAGTACCACATCCATGGTGTACTCCTTCTCTTCGATGTCGCGGCCGAGGAACTCACTCTTCGGTGTCCGCTTGTTGAAGACCTGCACATTCTTCACCGTATAGTACGGCAGGTTCTCCAGCATCATCTTGTTCTTACCCTTAAAGAAGTCTGCTCCGTTGAGCGTCAGGTTCTCAATCTTCTTGCCGTTGACATAAATTTCGCCATTGTCTTTCAGCTCCACACCCGGCAACTGCTTGATGAGTCCGTCGAGCATCGAACCTTCAGGGATATTGAAAGCATCGGCATTAAAGACAATGGTGTCGCCTTTATAGACCATCTTGACTTTCGTCGCCTTGACGACAACCTCCTGCAATGAACCGCCATCCTTGTCGTAGTTGCTGCGCTGGATGCGCTTCATGCGGATGGCAGGCACCTCGAAGTCACGGTTACGCGCCACATACTTGATCTCGTAGTTCTTGCAAACCGTCTCATAGTCAGGATGCGTAGCCTTGATGATGTACTTCGCAGGCTTGGCAGGTACCTGCAGATAATATTCCGTCGTCTTGAAACTGCCATAGCCGTTGCTAACTTCGGCAGAGTCTACCAACGACGAGTCTGCTCTCAGCACGACGACCTTGACGTCAGGTACGTAGGCCTTCGTAAACGAGTCTGAGATAAAGCCCCAAAGGTACAGTTTCTTTTCTTTCTTCTCTTTTTTTACTGTTGTTGTATCCTGTTGTTGTTTCTGAGCCAACGTTGTGGTGGCTACAAGGGTAAGGAAAATGGTGATGAGTGTGTGTTTCATTTTCATAAAGTTTTCTATTTCAGTTGCTGTAACAAGCGGGCAAGGTCTTCAAGATGGAACGGGTCAACCTTTATATCCAGCACATTGCCATTGCGGTCAATGAGTTTATAGGTAGGGAAGGCCTGGACATTCAGATAACGCTCGATGGCGCTCTGCTGTTCGATGGGCAGGTTATAGTGAGCCACGTTGGGACCACTGACATTATACTCCTTGATGACGTTCTCCCAGGAATCCTGCGAACTGCGGTTAGCCAAATAGAGGTACTGGATATCGAAGTCCTTCAGTCGGGCATACTCCTCGGTGGAGTGGCTGAGGGCTTCCTTGCAGGGTCCGCACCAAGTGCCCCAAATATCGAGTAGTACAAACTTGCCCTTGTAGGGTTCTACGAGTTTCTTCAGCAACGCTTC
>OMQN01000051.1 GCA_900313235.1 uncultured Prevotellaceae bacterium
GAAGAACAATCCCGACGCCATCTACCGTTCGCAGATAGCCTTCTATACCAAGAAGTTCATCTATACCCAGGGGGCTGATACCGTTCACCTCTTTGCAGATGATGCATTCCACAAGGAATATCCTGTAACACCCATGGAGACGGTGAGTACCATTGGTGCTGGTGACAACTTCAATGCCGGCTTCGTCTATGGCCTCATCAAAAACCAGATAACCCGCGATGACTTGGAGAACGGACTCACAGAAGAGCAATGGGACGCACTAATCAGTAGTGCCCAACAGTTCTCTGCCGAAGCCTGCAAGAGTCTCTACAACTATGTGTCGACAGACTTTGGCACTCTGCGCCAACAAGAGTTACAGAAGGCACTCGCTCAAGACCAAGAACTATAAAACAATCATACAATGCAGAAAATTACAGAAAACATCTACTATGTAGGCGTCAACGACCGTAACAAGTCGCTCTTCGAAGGCTTGTGGCCTTTACCCTATGGCGTCAGCTATAACTCGTATCTCATCGACGACGAGAAAGTGTGCCTCATCGATACCGTAGAGGTGGACTTCTTCACGCAATATATAGAACACATCCAGGAGGTCATTGGCGACCGAAAGGTAGACTATCTGGTCATCAACCACATGGAACCCGACCATAGCGGTTCTATTGCCCTCATCAAAAAATACTATCCTGAAATTCAGATTGTAGGCAACAAGAAGACCTTCCAGATGATGGAGGGTTTCTATGGCATCACCGAGGGTACCGTAGAGGTGAAGAATGGCGACACGCTGCCCTTGGGCAAGCAGACATTGAACTTCGTGCTCACACCTATGGTCCACTGGCCCGAGACGATGGTCACACTGTGTGGTACCACCCTCTTCAGCGGCGACGCATTCGGCTGCTTCGGTGCCTTGAACGGTGGCATCATCGATGCCCAGATCAACTGCGACAGTTTCTGGCTGGAGATGGAGCGCTACTACAGTAACATCGTGGGCAAATACGGTACTCCCGTACAGAACGCCCTGAAGAAGTTGGCCGATGTTAAACTCGACTATATTTGTGCTACCCACGGTCCTGTATGGCATGAGTATATCGATAAAGTCATCGCCATCTACGACCGACTGTCGAAGTATGAGACAGAGCCTGGACTGGTTATCTGCTATGGTACTATGTACGGCAACACCGAGCGTGCTGCTGAGGTCATAGCCCGTGCTGCCTCAGAGGCTGGCGTCAAGAATATAGTGGTCTACAACGTTTCAAAGACTCATCACTCGTATATCATCCGCGACGTGTTCCGCTACAAGGGCCTCATCGTGGGTGCTCCCACCTATAACACCGCCCTCTATCACGAGATGGATGTGCTGCTATCTGAACTGGCCGGCAAAGACATCAAGAACCACCTGCTGGGATGGTTTGGCTCCTACGGCTGGGCTTCGAAGGCTGTCAGCGAGATAGCCCGCTGGAATGAAGAGAAACTGCACTACGAGCAGGTTGGTGAACCCGTAGAAATCAAACAGAGTCTGACGCCAGAGACCAAGGCACAGTGCGAGGCACTGGGTCGTGCGATGGCAGAGAGACTGCTGAGGTAAGAGTTAAGAATTAAGAGTTAAGAATTAAGAAATAGAAATGTCATTAAAATGTGGTATTGTAGGACTGCCCAACGTGGGCAAGTCCACCTTGTTCAACTGTCTGTCGAGTGCCAAGGCACAGGCAGCCAACTTCCCTTTCTGTACAATAGAACCTAACGTCGGTGTCATCACCGTTCCCGACGAGCGTCTCACCAAACTCGCTGAGCTGGTACATCCGGGACGTATCGTTCCCGCCACCTGCGAAATCGTCGATATTGCAGGCTTGGTAAAAGGTGCCTCCAAAGGTGAGGGCTTGGGCAATAAGTTCTTGGGCAACATCCGTGAGACGGATGCCATCATCCATGTGCTGCGCTGCTTTGAGGATGAGAACATCACCCACGTCGACGGTACCATCGACCCCATCCGCGACAAGGAGATTATTGATACCGAGCTGCAGCTGAAAGACCTGGAGACCATCGAGAGTCGCTTGGCCAAGACGGAGAAAGCCGCTGCTGCAGGCAATAAGGAAGCCAAGGTAGAGGTTACCGTGCTGAAGGCCTACAAAGAGGTGCTGGAGCAAGGCAAGAATGCCCGTATCGTAGAGTTTGAGAGCAAAGACGAGCAGGACTGCGCCAAGAACCTGTTTCTGCTGACTGCCAAACCTGTGCTGTATGTCTGCAACGTAAGTGAGACTGACGCCAAGAGCGGTAACGACTTCACCAAGAAGGTAGAGGCACTGGCCAAAGAAGAAGGTGCCGAGGCAATGATTATCGCTGCCAAGACAGAAGAGGATATCGCTGAGCTAGAGAGCTACGAAGACAAGCAACTGTTCCTGGAGGAACTGGGCTTGGAGGAGAGTGGTGTCAACCGCCTCATCAAGAAGGCTTACGCGCTGCTGAACCTCGAGACGTTTATCACTGCTGGCGAGATGGAAGTCAAGGCCTGGACCTACAAGAAGGGCTGGAAGGCTCCGCAGTGCGCCGGTGTCATCCATACCGACTTCGAGAAGGGCTTCATCCGTGCTGAGGTTATCAAGTACGACGACTATATCCAGTATGGCTCTGAGGCCGCGGTTCGCGAGGCCGGTAAGATGGGCATCGAGGGCAAGGAATATGTCGTTCAGGATGGCGACATCATGCACTTTAGATTCAACGTATGAACGAGCTAAGCTATATCATTTGGAATCCTGGCCTCAGCATCGGACCTTTCCGCTGGTACTCCCTGTGCTGGCTGATAGGTCTGGCGCTAGCATATTTTGTGGTGAAGCGCCTGTATAAGGAGCAGCATATCAAGGACGAACTCTTTGATCCCCTATTCTTCTACTGCTTCTTAGGTATTCTGATAGGTGCCCGCTTGGGACATTGTATCTTCTACCAAGCAGATTACTTCCTGACATCAGGAAAAGGTTTTGTAGAGATGCTGCTACCCATCCATTTCCTAGCTGACGGTGGTTGGAAGTTTACAGGCTATGAGGGACTGGCCTCTCATGGTGGTACGTTAGGCTTGATGATAGCCCTTTGGCTCTATGTTCGCAAGACCAAGCTCAGCATCTGGCATGTGCTTGACAACATCGCCATTGCTACTGGTATCACCGCCTGCTTTATCCGCTTGGGCAACCTGATGAATTCAGAGATTATCGGTAAGGTAACAGACGTTCCCTGGGCGTTTATCTTTGAGCGTGTGGACAGCTATCCACGCCATCCAGGACAGCTCTATGAGGCTATCGCTTACGCCATCCTGTTTATCATCATGTGGACCATCTACAAGAATAACCAGAAGCCAACAGCTAAAAGCCAACAGCTAAAAGTAGGCTCTGGCTGGTACTTCGGCTTCTGTCTGACCTATATTTTCACCTTCCGTTTCTTCATTGAATATACCAAGGAGATTCAGGAAGCTTTTGAGGCATCGCTGCCCATCGATATGGGACAGATACTCTCCATTCCCTTTATCGTTGTTGGACTTATCTGCATGTTCAGAAAACAGAAAGCATGAAACTAAGAACTGTCATAGTATCACTCATGTTATTTCTCTTCACAGCAACCTTTGCAGAAGAGAAGGATACCGCTTTTGCCAATCTCTATCATCGTTACCTTGAGCTTTACACTGATTCAAACGAAGCTGCGTTCTATCAGGCCACAGAACAGATGAAAGCTCATTATCTGAAAAAACAGAATATGGATTCCTATTATAAAGTCTTCCTGAACGAGATTCTGTATGATACAGAGCAAGGTAAGACCTATAGAGCCATCAAGAAGTGTAGCGACATGCTGCAAGAGATGAAAGAGAAGAATGAGAATCACTATGACATCGTCTATTCCGCATTGGGTAATATCTACGACTTACGTGGAAACTACCGCATGGCCAAGAAATACTATCACGATGCGCTGAACGCTTGTGAACCTACAGATACCGGTTCGCTAATCAGCATCTATTCACGTATAGCTCAACTACAGGCACATCGTGAGCCTAATAAAGCTTGGGAGGTAAATGAGTATTTTGGCAAAATGGCTACCAAATGGCCAAATTATTATAAGGTATATGTAGTGCTAAAGGGTGAAATCTCATTCTACCTAAAAGACAAGAATCACTTTGAAGAGGCTTACCAGCAGTATCTGAAATGTCGCGAAGAACATCCCCTGCTTGATGCTTATGGCAGAGACATGATGAACATGCTGCATGCTACCTTTACTGGCGACTACAACACTGCATTAGAGATTCTCAGTCACGACTCGCCAGACTTCGACCCACTGGACCGCTCTGATATGCGTATCCAGATTTATGAAATGATGGGTGATAAGGAGAGCGCATTGAGGGAAGTGGACTATCGTCGCGACCTTCGTGACTCGTTGAATAGCGATATGCTTTTCAATAACATCAACGAGATTAATGGCGAGATGGGACTGCAAAGGATGAAAGAAGAAGCTTTGGAGAAAGAGGAGAAAGCTACCAAACGCCAGAACTTGCTTCTTAGTATTGCCCTCATCATGGTAGTTGCTGCCTTAGGTCTGGTTATATCGCGTAACCTGATGCGTCGACACTACCAGAAAAAATTGATGAAACAAAACAAGGAGTTAGAGGTTGCGCTCTCACGTGCTGAGGAATCTGATCGTATGAAAGATTCCTTCATCAAACATGTCAGTCATGAGATTCGCACTCCTTTGAATATCATCACTGGCTATACACAGATTATCAATAACCCAGAATACGACCTGACAGAAGAAGAGCGTAGCAGAATGCTCAGCGATATCAGCAAGAACACTCAGATGATTAGCTATATCGTTAACGAACTATTAGAAGTAGCAGAAGATGAGAGCAAGCAACACTATTCTAAAGATGACATTATTGCTGTCAACGAATTCTGTCGTCGTCTGATAGGCCAGGCAGAACTGAAAAACAAAGGACGTCTTAGTTTGGAATTCATCTCAGAACTAGATGAAGACTTTACTGTTCATAGCAATCGCAGAGCCATAGAGAAGGTGTTAGATCAACTGCTTGACAACGCCATAAAGTTCACAGATACTGGCTATGTTGAATTGAAAGTTCACGATAGTCCTGATCATGGTGTCGTTCGCTTCATCGTCCAGGATTCAGGCATTGGCATTTCTGAGGAAAACCACAATCGCATATTTGACCGTTTCTTCAAGGAAGACGTTTTCAAACAAGGCTTTGGATTGGGTCTGACAATGAGTCTGAAGATGGCTATTCTGTTGGGAGGAAGCTTATCTTTAGACAAGGATTACAAGGCAGGCGCACGCTTTATCCTGACGATTCCTGTTAAGTCTTAGTTTGACTTACTTCCCACTCACTATCTTCTTGATGTCATTGAGTTTGTTCAGCGCCTCCAAGGGTGTCAGATTGTTGACGTCAAGACCCAATATTTCATCGCGAATCTGACTGAGCACAGGGTCGTCGAGTTGGAAGAAGCTGAGTTGCATACCCTCACGGCTCTGGGCAATCTCTGCCGTGGGCTTGCCAACGGTTCCTACCTGAGCGTTATCGCTCTCCAGCTGCTTCAGAATGACGTTAGCACGCTTCACAATGCTCTTAGGCATGCCTGCTATCTCTGCCACATGGATACCAAAGGAGTGTTCACTGCCACCCTTTTCCAATTTACGCAGGAAGATCACCTTTCCATCAGCCTCTTTGACGCTGACATTGTAGTTCTTGATGCGCTTAAAGTTCTTCTCCATCTCGTTGAGCTCGTGATAGTGGGTAGCAAAAAGCGTACGGGCCTGCGCCTTCGGGTGCTCGTGCAGATACTCCACAATGGCCCAGGCAATAGAGATACCGTCATAGGTTGAGGTGCCGCGGCCCAACTCGTCAAAGAGTACCAGCGAGCGAGGCGTCACATTATTCAGGATGTTTGAAGCCTCCGTCATCTCTACCATAAAGGTCGATTCGCCCAGAGAAATATTGTCTGAAGCACCCACACGGGTGAATATTTTATCCACAAGACCGATTCTGGCGCTTTCTGCGGGCACAAAAGAGCCTATCTGGGCCAACAGTACTATCAGTGCCGTTTGACGCAACAGCGCGGATTTACCGGCCATATTAGGACCCGTGATGACAATGATTTGCTGGCGCTCCTGATCCAGCAGGATGTCGTTGGGTACATAACGCTCACCCAACGGCAGCTGTGTCTCGATAACAGGGTGGCGACCCTGCTTGATATCTATCACGTCGCTGCTGTCTATGACAGGACGCACATAGTGATTCTCCTCAGCAGTCTTGGCAGCACTCAGCAAGCAGTCGAGAAGGGCAATGACGTTAGCATTCTGCTGTATCTGTGGAATAAATTCCTGGGCAGCAATGATGAGTTCGTTGAATAAGCGTTGCTCCAACGAGAGAATCTTATCCTCGGCACCCAGAATCTTCTCTTCGTACTCTTTCAGCTCCTGGGTGATATAGCGCTCAGCCTGTGCCAACGTCTGCTTGCGCACCCACTCCTGTGGCACCTTGTCCTTATAGGTGTTGCGCACCTCCAGATAGTAGCCAAAGACATTGTTATAGCCTATCTTCAGCGAGGAAATACCTGTCTCCTGGGCCTCACGCTCCTGGATTTGCAGCAGGTAGTCCTTACCACTATAGGCGATATGGCGCAACTCGTCGAGTTCCGTGTTGACACCATCGCGGATGACGCCACCCTTTGCTACCAGTTGTGGCGGATCGTTCTGTATCTCACGGGCTATGCGGTCGCGCAGCTGCTCACAGAGCGTCAGACGCTCTCCTACCCTTTTCAAGGCTTCATTGTCTGTATGCAGGCAGGCATTCTTGATAGGTTCGATGGCTTGCAGCGCCACCTTCATCTGTACCATCTCACGAGGTGACACACGTCCCGTAGCAACCTTAGAGACAATACGCTCTAAGTCACCGATATGGTGCAGCTGCTCATCAATACACTCACGGAAGTTAGGCTCACGGAAGAAGTAGTCGACAACATCCAAGCGCTGGTTGATGGGCTTCTCATCTTTCAGTGGGAACACCAGCCAACGGCGCAGCAGACGGCTACCCATTGGCGACACTGTGCGGTCTATGACGTCGAGCAACGACTTGCCGTCTTCTTGCATGGTACTTACCAGCTCCAGCGAACGCACGGTAAACTTGTCCAGACGCACGTATTTGTCTTCCTCAATGCGTGCCAGCGTGGTGATATGCGCTATCTGCGAGTGCAGCGTCTGTTCCAAATATTGCAGGATGGCGCCAGCAGCGATGACACCATTTTTCAGGTGGTCTACACCAAAACCTTTCAGCGACTTCACATTGAAGTGGCGAAAGAGTTTCTGGTGGGCTGTCTGTTCGGTGAATACCCAGTCGTCCATTTCAAAGGTACACAGACGGGTACCGAAGTAGCGCTCAAAGTCGTGGCGGTGCTCACGATTGTATAGCACCTCTTTGGGTTGGAACGAACCAATAAGTTTCTCTACGTAATCGTAGGTTCCCTCGCCCGTCAGGTACTCACCCGTCGAGATGTCCAGAAAGGCCACGCCACAGGCTCCCTTACCAAAGTGTACGGCTGCCAGGAAGTTGTTCTCCTTGTAGTTCAGCACCGTATCGCTCATCGTCACACCAGGCGTCACCAGTTCGGTGATGCCTCGCTTCACGAGCTTCTTCGTCAACTTGGGGTCTTCCAACTGGTCGCAGATGGCTACGCGCTTGCCGGCACGTATCAGTTTGGGCAGATAGGTGTCCAGCGCATGATGCGGGAAACCGGCCATCTCGTCGCCCTTGTTATAACCATTATTACGGTGGGTCAGCGTAATGCCCAGAATCTGCGATGCCGTGACAGCATCGTCGCAATAGGTCTCATAGAAGTCACCACAGCGAAACAGCAACAGGGCCTCAGGGTGTTTCGCCTTGAGGTCAAAAAACTGCTTCATCATGGGTGTCAGTTCCTTTGCCATCGTGCTTTTTCTTTTTGCTTTGCAAAGGTACACAAAAAAGAGCAAATCCCCAAGGATTCGCTCTTTTTCTTTTATTCTTAAACTGTTAAGATTACTTGTTCAGCATTTTCTTACCGTTCATGATGACAACGCCCTTATAGTCGTTGTTAACCTTCTGACCTGCGAGGTTGTAGCGAACAGCGTTCTCAGCCTTAGCAGCAGTTACGTTGTTGATGCCATCGGTAACTTCCTCAACGGTATAAGCACCACCACCCCAGTCGTCGCCTTTGTACTCAGGAAGAATCTCAGTACCATCCTTCTTGATGAAGACAACCTTCTTGATAACTACAGTGTTATTAGCATCGCATGCTTGCAGAGCAAACTGACCAATGGTAGGACATGTGGTAGCAGGATCTCCTGTTGCTACGAATTCTGCGAAATCACCTGTAAATACAGTATGCTTAGAGTCGAAGTTTACATTCTTGTATGCGGTCTTGTTGGGAACCTGAGCGTCAGAACCTGACCAGTCCTTACCAAGATGAGTCTCTGCAGAGTTCACCAGGATGTTGAATGCTGCACCTTCGTTCTTCTCAGTCATGTCAGAATACTCAATGCGGAAACCAACGATGGTTGCTGCCTTGAAGTTTGCCTTATTGAAGGTGTAAGATGCCCACTGACCTTTAGCAGTGAACTTGTAAACAGGCTGTGCTTCAACAACAGGCAGTTCAACCTCAGGAATTACTTCCATAATAGCGATAGGCTGGAACTGAATGTTCTCTTTGTATATGCTGATGACACCAGCGATGTCATAGAGCTTACCCTCTGCAGGAGCAGCTATCTCAAGACCAAACTGGTTATAGCCATTGAGCGTTGTCTCGCCCTTTGTGATGGTGAAGTTCTTGCTTCCTTCCTCAGGAGCAGTATAGGTAACATTGCTAAGGAAAACCACCTGATTCATGTTAGCAGCTATCACGTCTGCAACCTCAGCCTCAGGATAGCTAACAGCTACGGGGTCACCTGCTACTGCATTAAGAGTAGCATCAGGAACAGCCTCGAACAAGTTGTTATAAACACTTACCTTACCAGTCCAGTTAGCAGCAACCTTCTTGCCCTTTTCCAGATTAGCCAACTTATCAGCATCATTACTATAGATAAGGCTTGAACCTGTCTCATCCTTAATATAAGCATACTTACCGCTTACATAGACTACCAAAGGCTCACCAGTGAAAGCAAATACACTACCATTCTCCAAAGCATTCAGAGCAGCGATATTATTCACTGAAGAAACTGCTGTGAAAGTCTTACTTGCTACTGAGCTGGATACCTCGTCTTTAATAGCAATAGCCTTTACTGTGGTTGTTTCAGTAATAGTAAATGGAGTTAAATAAGCTGTACTTGAAGCTGTAGGAGTAGTGCCATCAGTTGTGTAATATACTGATGCACCTGCTTCATTGTTAGTGATAGTAACCTGTGTTGAGCCTGCAAAAGGAGTGAGTCCATCAATCGTAGGAGCTGCAACGGTAACAGAAGGAGCACCACCAACAGTAACAACAACCTGAGTAATACGTACCTGACCGACAGAAGCTGTCAGGGTAACGCTGTTAGAAGAACCTGTCCAAGTTCCAGTAAGCTTATCATCAGCTGCAGCATAACCCTCGGCTACAAAACCATCAGCACCAATTTGATTATTAATAACAGCTGTTACCACAATTTTGGAAATTGTTTGTGATGAACTAATAGTGAGAATGGCATTCTTATAAACGCGAATTTGGTTATCCTTGATACCACCAGAAATCGCCGTTGTAGAATTACCCTTTGAATAAGTAATAGTTACACCATCTTGTGTTGCAACATAATCATCACCACTTGCAAGGAATGTAGAACTATTTGCAGCAATAGTCACATCGCCTGCATAGGTGTTCAAACCAAACATAGCCAATAAGGCCACGAAAGAATAGCGTAAAAATTTGTTCATAAGCAATTAATAAATTTGTTAGTTAATAATATTAGATTTATTGCCGCAAAGTTACAAACATTATTTGATATGACCAAATAAATATACATATTTTAATCTTATCCTTGGAAGAACAGGCTGACACCAATGACAGAGATGATGGCGCCAATAACGGCCTTCAGTGTAATCTTCTCATGGAACAGCCAGTAGGATGGCAACAGGATGATGATGGGTGTCATGGCCATCAATGTAGAGGCGATACCTGCTGCAGTATACTGCACGGCCATCAGCGAGAATCCTACACCCACAAAAGGACCAAAGATGGTGGTTGCCGTGGCTGCTGTCAGACCTTTCTTGTCGTGTAAAGCCTCACGCAAAGGCGCAATTCCATCGCTGAAATACATCAACAGGGTAAAGCCGATGATGCCTGCCACACAGCGATAGAAGTTGGCACTGAAGGGCACTAGCCAGTCAGGCATGTCAGCAGACGCCACATAGTGGTCCATACCGATCTTGCTCAGCACCAGACCAATGCCCTGACACATAGCGGCACCTATGGCATAGAGCACACCGTTGAGGGGCAGTTTCAGCGATACCTTATGGTGCTCGCCACGCCCCAACACCGAGATACCGATACCTAACAGTGTCACCAGCATGGCAACAATACTCATGGCATTCATCTGCTGACCCAGCGTAATCCACGCCATCAAGGCAGCAGCCAGCGGAGCCAGCGTCATAAAGAGTTGGCCGTAACGCGAACCTATAATGATATAACACTGAAAAAGGCAGAAATCGCCAATAACGTAGCCTACCAATCCTGACAGTAGCATCCACGCTGCTGCCTCAGCAGAAGCTCCTGGTGGCAGAATATTACCCGTAACAACACCAAAGAGCACCAGTGAGAACACCAGTGCCATAGCCATACGCAATACGTTCAGTGTGAGATTACCCAGTCGCTTCGAGCCAAACTCGCTCAGCAGTGCCGTCGCCGTCCACGAGAAAGCTACACCTATTGATATCAGTTCACCTAAATAAGTCATAGTCCTGTTTTGTTTGCGGCCGCAAAGGTACACATTATTTATCTGATAACGTGCATTTTTTTAGAAAAAAACCTTTCTGCAGGCTTAAATGCCCGACACCACAAAACGGACTCCCTCGGTATATGTCTGATCGAGGTAGAGGTTATACCCCATTGAGATGGCAAGACGACGGGCCAGAGGCAGACCAATGCCCAGGCTATGCTCATCAGGCGAAAGACGTACGAAGGGATCGAAGATGCGCTCTGCATCTGAGGCAGGAATTGACGGACCTTCGTTGCTGACTGATATGGCATAAGTGCCATCTGCATTGGCATAACAACTCATCAGTACTGTACCACCAGTAGCATACTTGTCAGCATTGTCGAGCAGGCAGTTCAGCAGTTCCTGCAACAAGAGGTTGGTATTCACCATCACGTCGTCAGCCACCTCAGTCTTAAACTCGGTGGTCAGCACGCGCTGTTTCTCCATTGCCGAAGGATGCAGGTCGTAGCTGTTCAAGATGGAACGTACCATTTCGTTGAGCCCTACTCTGTCTTGCTTAGGTGAGGGTATCTCGTCGTTATAGATACTGAACAGGATGAGTTGATGTGCCGAGGTGGCTACACGGTAGGCATCCCGACAAACGCTGGCTCGCAACTGCATATATTCTTCGTGCGGAATATGTCCGTTTCCATCGATAATCACCTCCGATGTGTTGATCAACGTAAGCAGCGGGGTGCGAAGGGCATCCATACACACCTGCTTCTCCTCGTCGGAGATGCCAACCGTTCCTCTGGCATAGGAGTCGAGCACAGGGTCCAACAGCGACTCTATGGCACGGGCAGCATGAAGGATGTCTTTATAGCGCTTGGGACGTTCATCGGGTTTCAGGACAAAATCAGGATCATTGAAGATATGGGCATAGACTCGCAACATGTTGATGGGCGGCATCAACTTCTCCTGTATCGCACTTACAAAGGCATGACGGATAGCCTGTCCGGCCTCAGTGCGTCTGCGAGCCTCTTGCAACTGAATGAACTGCTCCTTCAATCGGCGGTTCTTCTTGTGGCGATACACAAGCATGCCTATGAGCATGCTGATGATAACAAATGCCATCAGACCTACTACCATCAATTGAATATGCCGTATCTCTGCCTTTTCCTGCTCTGCCTGAAGCTGGTCGATGTCGCGTGCCATATCTGCTGTGTGAAACTCCAACGCCTCGCGCTCGGAAATGAGCAGAAGACTGTCCTTCAGTTCTGAGGCACGAAAGGCCTGCTTCCAGTCGCCCATCTGCTCATAGACATTGATGCGCAACTCGGTTGCCGTCATGGGCACATCGATAGAATCGCACCAGGCAAGGGCTGTCTGGTAATCTTTTCTGATGAGACTATGGCAGACCATTACTTGCTGGAGATTGGTAGCATTGAACTGATCGGGCAGATGGTGGCGGATGCTATCATACTTCGCGAAATAACGCTCAAAGGCCTCGTTGTCGCCCATCTTGTTGGCGATGATACAACGATAGCCCAGCACACCACTGTCGTACATCGGGTTCTCAAGCATCTGCTGAGGCAGGCTGTCCAGACACGCCATCGCCTCAGCGGGACGGATAAAACTGAGCGACTGGGCTAAAGAGAGGTAGCAATTGAATACCGACACAGGGTCCTTCTCAACATCGATGCCCCGCAAGGCACGGCGGAAGTACTTTTCGCCCAACTCGGGCTGATTGCGGCCATTATAGAAAAAGCCCAGTCCCATGTTGGCAATATAGAGATAGCGCTCTTGGTGGCGCTCCTCGATGTCGTCTTTTAAGTAACTAATCTCATGGAAGGCACGATGGAAATACTTGTGGTTCACATCAAAGATAACACGACTCATCCACGTGCGATAGTATTTATCCCAGTCCTTGCGCTCCTCCAGATAGTTCATGAAAGCCTGATGAGCTTCGTAGAAATCTGAATCACTTCCGCTAGCTTGCGTCTCATAAAGGCGCTGAACCAGAGCCTGCTCTTGGGCATGGGGTTGCGATTGCTTCTCATCAGCAGGTTTCTGACGGGCAATAAGAGTTATACTTGCCATCAACATGGTGGCTATAAAGACTATCTTCTTCATTCCTATAAATGATTTCGTTATTATTCAGATGTTAAGTCTCACACCTGCCTTCAGGGGCGAAGACAGAAATAGCAATGCAAAAATAACAAAAAAAACTGGAATTCGCAACCCTCAAAATGCTTCAAACGTCAGATTTTGCATATTCTGAGACTATTTTTGCATATTCTGAGAGTTGCAAAACGAAAAACAATCCTTTGCCACTGGTTAATGGAATTACTTTTCTGCGTTATGCATCCACAACATAACCGTCTGACCCATACGTTGCTTGAAGGCTACAGCAAAAGTGCTATAGCTCCTGAAACCGCTCTCCTGAGCCAGTTGCTGGGCAGTGAAAGGACTATTTGTAGCAACCGCTTCTTGATAAAGACGCACAAAGTGCTGGATGCGCAGACCATTGATATAGGCATTGTAGGTCGTTTCCTGCCGTTTAAAATACTGGCTGAGATAATAGCGGTTGGTACCGATAGCCTTGCTAAGTTCGTTGAGAGTGATGTCTTGTCGCAAGTAGAGTTGTCCACCCTCGCAATGCTGCTCCAGCAACAATCTGAGATTAGCTGGAATAGTAGTGTCATCTGTGTCGTCATTGCTTTCCTGCGTCTGCAACGTTTGCAGCGTCTCCACGCGCCAAAGCAGAATAACGACAAACAGGTAGTCGAATACTTGTACGACATACTCGTAAGTCATGCCGCTACTGGAATATATGTAGAAACTAAGAACCAGCAGACAGATGGCCAGCACCATAAAACTCTGCCACACCTCCTTGTGCTCCAGGTCGGCATAGTTGTCGCGAAGCCACAGGCTATACTGCCTTACTGCAAAAGCCATATAGATGAACATGACAACGGTCATCAACATGAAATAACCTTGTACCCAGGGCACCAGGGCTAAGTCATGACGAAAAGCAATCATAGCAAATAAGGCGGCAACAGGCAACGTGGCCAAGAGAAAAGGCCAGAGCGGACGACGACGGTCTTGCAACATGGCCTGAAGCATACCCATAATAAGAGGTATCAGCACCATACAGTCGAGCGTGGCAGCCACGATGAGACCTGTAAAAGAGTCACCAAAGAGGTCGTACTCGACCAACACATACCACCACAGATGACTCAACAGCATAATCACAAAGAAAGCTGCCACCCAGCGACGCAGTCGCAGAGGAGGCGTGACTTCAGGGGCTATAGCATTGCTTCGACGGCACAACAGATAGATGCAGGCAATGAGTGAAAAAACCATTGCCCCTCCATAGACTAGTAAGTAAAGAGAATTAGAAAATACTAGCTGTTGGTCGTTCATATTAATTTAATCTATTGGTCCTATCTGTGAGTAAGGTTACTGCAAAAGTACACATCTTTTTTCACTTTACCAACAAAAATGTCCAATTTTTTTAATAAAATATTTTGATAGTTCGGAGGGTTGTTGTTTTTTCTATAACTATTTCTTTGCTCGTTTCGGATTTTTTTCGTATTTTTGCACAACAATTATCTAAAACTATCTATTATGGAAACAACATTAGTATTATTGAAGCCCGGCTGCGTACAGAGACAGCTGATTGGAGAAGTCATTAACCGTTTCGAGCGTCGTGGACTGCGCATCTCGGGAATGAAGATGATGCAACTCAGCGATGAGATTCTTCGCGAGCACTATGCACACCTTGTCGACAAACCCTTCTTCCCTGGCTTGCAGGCTTCTATGCAGGCATCGCCCGTCATTGCTATGGCACTGACTGGTGTCGAGGCTGTCAAAGTGGTTCGCCAGATGGCAGGACCTACCAATGGTCGTGAGGCTGCTCCTGGCACCATCCGTGGTGACTACTCCATGAGCAACCAGCAGAACATCGTCCATGCCTCCGACTCTGTGGAGAATGCTGCCATTGAGGTTCGTCGCTTCTTCCGCCCTGAAGAGGTCTTCGACTACACAGCACACTCTCAGTGCTACGTCTATGGAGAGGGCGAATGCAAGTAACGATGAGATTGATACACTGCGCGATAAGTGTGACCCCTATTTTGTACAGCTAATACAGCACTGGGAACAGCTGATACAGCACTGGGAACAGCTGATACAGCACTGGGAATAGCTAATACAGCACTGGGAATAGCTAATACGAGACTCTATTAATTAATTGATTATATATTGAGCTTAAATAATAGCTTAAAAAATAGGGTTCACACCTAACACACATATAATCAATGCGATAGATGTGACTGTGACACCTTTTTTTACGCAAAATCTTCTGCTATCTACTTACCATACTAAAGCAATAATTTCCTAATTAGCAATCATAATACTGAAAAAAGTTGTACCTTTGCCCTGTAATAATATGGATAGGGCAACGTACGACAAGACAATAGCTATGGGAGAAGAGCGTCTTTGGAACAAGAACTACTGTAAGGTGATGACGGCGAATTTCACGCTGTTCTTTGCCTTCTATCTGCTTACCCCACTGCTGCCGCTGTATCTGAGCGAGACGTTTGGGGCGACAAAGGACATGATAGGACTGGTGCTGTCGGGGTATACGATTACGGCACTGCTGTTCCGCCCGTTTAGCGGCTATATGGTCGACTCGTTTCCTCGCAAGAAGGTGCTAATGGTCTGCTTCGGTGCCTTCTCCATCTTCTTTGCAGGTTATCTGGCAGCCTCAACACTATTGCTGTTTACGATTGTCAGGACGTTGCATGGCGGACCTTTTGGTGCCTTGACAGTAGCTAACTCTACGGTAGCCATCGACGTGCTGCCCTCGTCACGACGTACTGAGGGCATTGGATACTACGGGCTGAGCAACAACCTCGCGATGGCTATCGCTCCAACGATAGGCATTTTCATCTACCGGTTGACCATGAACTTCGAACTGCTGTTCTGGATAGCATTAGTGGTAGCCTGCGCCGGCTGGCTGGTAGATGCTACCGTTAAGCCGTCAGAGAAACAGATTATTAAAAACAAAGACAAGCTGTCGCTGGACCGCTTTTTCCTGTTGCGGGGCTGGCTGCTGGGCGTCAACATGGTGGCCTTCGGCTTCTGTTTTGGTGTGCTGAGCAACTACCTGGCCATCTACGGCAAGGAACAGTTGGGCATCACGGCAGGGACGGGCACATACTTCATGCTTTGTTCGGTAGGACTGATAGCCAGTCGCATACAAGGCGGTAAGGCACTACGCAAGGGACTGCTCACCGAGAATGCCGGACAGGGCATTGTGATATCACTCATCGGCTACACCTTGTTTATATTGATGCCCACCCTCTTTCCTGGCAATATGACAGCCACCATGATTGGCTATTACGGCTCGGCACTGCTGATAGGCTTGGGCAACGGCCACATGTGGCCTGCCTTCCAGAACATGACCATCAGCGTGGCTGACAACAGCCAGCGTGGAACGGCCAACTCCACCATCCTGATATCGTGGGATGTAGGTATGGGACTGGGCATCCTGCTGGGCGGCATCATTGCAGAACACTTGGGCTATGCAGCAGCTTTCTGGTCGGTAGCTTTGATCAATGCCATCGGTACTGCCCTCTTCTTTATGGCTACCAAGTCGTTCTTCCTGCATCGTAAACTATAGAAAATGCTGCAATATTTTTGGCATTTTGCGCACTAATTCGTACCTTTGCCATCCGAAAACCATCTCTTGACAGACTGAAGATGAAAAAACTACAACCTATAGCACTCTGGCTGGTAACCCTGATAGCGGTGGCCACAGTATTGCTTTTCTTTGAAGCCGACCTGCTTTGGAAGGTCCAACAACACAACGTTTTCCTACATACATCATTGTTCTTCCAACAGATGATGGCAGTACCTGGCGGCATGCTCACGTACTTGGCAACCTACTGCACGCAGCACTTCTATTATCCCTGGGTGGGTGTGATACTGCTCTGCTGCTGGTGGCTGTTGCTGATGTGGCTAACGAAACGGGCATTCAACATTCCGGTGAAATGGGCTATTTTGACAGTTATTCCCGTAGCCATCCTGTTGGTGGCCAACATGGATATGGGCTACTGGGTTTACTTCATGAAACTGCCGGGCTACTTCTACGTGGCAACCATTGGCACGACAGCTGCAACAGCCTTGTTATGGGCGTTTCGCAGTCTGCCAGAAAACAAGTGGATGCGTCCCGCCTTCATCGCCTTGGTGGCAGTCGTAGGCTATCCGCTGATGGGCACCTATGCGCTGGCAGCCATCGTGCTGATGGCGGTAGTAGCATGGCGTCTGTCATCGCCGACGGCCTCGCGCCTAACAACAAGCGTAGTGGCGCTGTTGAGCATCATCGCCATACCACTGCTCTATTATCGCTTCGTCTACTGTGCAACCAACGAGATAGATATCTATCGGATGGCAATACCTGTATATGCCATTGTTGATGACTATTCCAACTTCTATATCCCTTACTATGTGCTGGCAGCCTACTACCTGCTGATGGCTGTTACCTACCGTAACGAGTGGAAATCGCAGCAAGCCAAGGGTTCGGTACTTACGACCTATGTGTTACCACTTGCCATGCTCTGTGTCATTGGTGGTGTTACCTACCATTTTTGGTATAAGGATGCCAACTTCCACCATGAGCTGAGGATGCAACGCTGTATAGACCAGGCAGACTGGGAAGGCGTCGTCAAGGAAGGAACAAAGCAAGACGAAGAACCCACCAGAGCCATTGTGATGATGCACAACCTGGCACTGAGCAGACTGGGACGCCAGTGTGACGAAATGTATAACTTCCGTAAGGGTTCGAAGAAACCAAACACACCACTACCCGTCTATATGTTTAACGTTGCCGGACGCTCAATGCTCTATCAGTACGGAGCCGTGAACGAGTGCCACCGCGTGTGTATGGAGGAAGGTGTGGAATACGGGTGGAACGTAGAACAGCTGAAAGACCTAGCACGCTGTGCCACCTTTAACAAAGAACCGCAAGCAGCCATGAAGTTCATGGATTTGCTCCGCCAGACCAGCTACTATGGCGACTGGGCCGACCACATGGAGACCCTGCTCAACGACTCGACGCTGTTGACGAAGGACGAAGAGACAGGTCCCATCACCCGCATGATGCACTATACAGATAGGTTGGATGCGGTAGAAGGCTATGTAGAGAAGTCACTGATGAATGCACTAGCTCAGCAGGATGCCGATGATATCTACTTCCAAGAACAAGCTGTCCTCGCAGCCATGTGGACCAGAAATCCTGAATTCTTCTGGCCTCGCTTCAATCATTATGTACAATTGAATGGCGAGGAGAATATGCCACCGCGCATCTTCCAGGAAGCCGCCTGGCTCTTTGCTAACATGCAGGGGATGGAAGGTCTGGACGAATGGGTGCTGGAACCTGGCGTCAAAGAGCGCCTCAATGGTTTCATGAAACTGCTGCAGCAATACAAGGCATCTCCTAGCCCCAACAGCAGGGCTTACCTCTACAACTATTTCGGCAACACCTATTATTTCGAATACTTCTTCTTAAGAGATATTACCTATTATTGATATGAAAAGACTTTTTATTTTAACCGCCATAGCTACGATACTGATAAGCTGTGGTAACCAGATACCTAAGGACTTCCGGGAGTCGGAAGAGCTACCGACAATCTATCCTGACTATATCAACGTCACAATACCCATCAACATAGCTCCGTTGGCCTTCCAGATTGATGGCAAGGCAGACAACGTGGTGGCATGTCTGACAGCAGGCACTACGGAGATAGTCTGTGGAGGCAAGCAGATACAGCCTGACGGCGACGACTGGAAACAACTGGCAGAGGCTGCCAAGGGCGACGCCATCAAGGTAGAAGTCTATGTAGAGCAGAACGATGGTTGGACGCGCTACAAGCCCTTCAACATCTATGTTTCGCCCGATTCCATCGATGCCTACATCAGCTACCGACTCATTCCACCCTCTTATGTCACCTATGAAGAGCTAACCATCAATCAGCGCTGTCTGGAGAACTACGACGAAAGCATCATCTATGACAACATGCTCTGTTCGGAAGGGGCCAAGGGACAGTGTATCAACTGCCATAACTACCAGCAATACAACCCAGACAGAATGCAGTTTCATGCCCGTCAGAACATGGGAGGCACCATCGTTGCCTATGATGGAAACATCAAGAAGATCGGCATGAAGAACGACTCCATACTGTCAGCAGGCGTCTATCCCACATGGCATCCACGTCTGCCCCTCATCGTCTACTCTACCAATATGACGGGCCAGATATTCCATAGCACCAATCCCAACAAAATCGAGGTGTTCGACTCAGAGAGCGACCTCATCGCCTATGACGTGGAGAAGAACGAGGTGACCAATATCGAGAACGACCCCACAGAGATGGAATGCTTCCCTTTCTGGGCACCTGACGGCAAGACGCTCTACTACTGCAGCGCTCATTTCGAATATAGCGACACGGTGAGTGACAAGGGTAAGGAATTTGTAGCTCGCACACAAGAGGCTAAATATAACCTCTACAAGAAGCGTTTCGACCCAGAAACAAGACAGTTTGGACCACGCGAAATAGTCTTTGCAGCAGACTCTATCGACAAGAGTGCTACACTGCCACGCATCTCGCCTGATGGCCGCTATCTGATGTTCACCGTTGCCAAATATGGTGTCTTCCATATCTGGCACCATGATGCCGACCTCTGGCTGCTGGACTTGCAGACTGGCGAGGTACGTAACATGGAGGAAATCAACTCAACAGACACAGAAAGTTATCACTCCTGGTCGAGTAATGGTCGCTGGGTGGTATTCAGCAGTCGCCGCTACGACGGCAACTACACACGCCCCTTCATTGCCCATATCGACAAGAACGGACACGGCAGCAAACCCTTTGAATTGCCGTGTGCCAATCCTGACTACCACCGCCAGTTGCTGAGGAGCTACAACATCCCTGAATTTATGCGAGGACCCGTCACCATCAAGCCTCAGCAGTTTGCTGACGCCCTCAAACAAGATGCCGAGCCCGTGAAATACGTTAACAAGCTCAGCAAGTAACAAAAAGAAGTGAGGTTGCACGCAACGTGCAATCTCACTTTCTATTTATAAATAATGTATTAGTCAGTTTAATTGCCTTGACTAAAAAACATCATTTTAGTCAGTTTAACTGCCTTGACTAAAATACATCATTTTAGTCAGCCATCTTTGCCTTAATCAACTCGCGGTTCAGGCGGGCGATGTTGGCGATGGTCTCGTTCTTCGGGCATACAGCCTCGCAGGCGCGGGTGTTGGTGCAGTTACCGAAGCCGAGCTCGTCCATCTTGGCAATCATGTTCTTCACACGACGGGCAGCCTCTACGCGGCCCTGGGGAAGCAGGGCAAGCTGAGAAACCTTAGACGATACGAAGAGCATGGCAGAACCATTCTTACAAGCTGCTACGCAAGCGCCACAGCCGATGCAAGAAGCGCAGTCCATAGCCTCGTCGGCATCCTCCTTAGGAATCAAGATAGCGTTGGCATCCTGAGCCTGACCAGTGCGGATGGTGGTATAGCCACCAGCCTGGATAATCTTATCGAAGGCATTGCGGTCAACCATACAGTCCTTGATAACAGGGAAGGCTGCTGAGCGCCAAGGCTCAACGGTAATAACGTCACCGTCGTTAAAACGACGCATATAGAGCTGACAGGTAGTAGCACCGCGCTCTGTCAGTCCGTGAGGCGTACCGTTGATGTAGAGTGAGCACATACCGCAGATACCCTCGCGGCAGTCGTGGTCGAACACGAAGGGCTCCTTGCCTTCGTTGATGAGCTCCTCGTTCAGGATGTCAAGCATCTCCAGGAAAGAGGTGTCATCGGGGATATCCTTCATTTCGTGGGTGTCGAAATGTCCCTGGTCCTTGGGGCCGTTCTGGCGCCAGAACTTTATTGTAAATGAAATATTCTTTGCCATAATTCCTTAGTTCTTATAG
>OMQN01000053.1 GCA_900313235.1 uncultured Prevotellaceae bacterium
AAGTCAACGTGTCCCGGAGTGTCAATCAGGTTGATCTTGTACTCCTTACCATTCCACTTCCAGTTACAGGTGGTAGCAGCAGAGGTAATGGTGATACCACGCTCCTGCTCCTGGGCCATCCAGTCCATGGTAGCAGCACCATCGTGCACCTCACCAATCTTGTGCGTCTTACCTGTGTAGAACAGGATACGCTCAGACGTGGTGGTCTTACCGGCATCGATGTGAGCCATGATACCAATATTGCGGGTCAAATGTAAATCGCGATTTGCCATTTTCGTTTATCCTTTTATTTACCTTAAAACTAAATATTAGAAACGGAAGTGAGCGAATGCACGGTTAGCCTCAGCCATGCGGTGCATATCCTCCTTACGCTTGAAGGCACCACCCTGGTTGTTGAAGGCGTCCATGATCTCGGCAGCCAACTTGTCAGCCATTGACTTACCGCTACGCTTGCGGGCGAAGCTGATCATGTTCTTCATAGAGATGCTCTCCTTACGGTCGGGACGAATCTCGGTAGGTACCTGGAAAGTAGCACCACCGATACGGCGGCTCTTTACCTCTACCTGAGGAGTGATGTTGTCGAGGGCCTGCTTCCAGATTTCCAGAGCTGACTTCTCCTCGTTCTGCATCTTACCCTTTACGGTCTCGAGTGCATTGTAGAAAATCTCGTACGAAATGGACTTCTTGCCATCGTACATCAAGTGGTTCACAAACTTCGACACTTTCTTGTCGTTGAAGACTGGATCGGGAAGGATCACACGCTTCTTTGGTTTTGCTTTTCTCATTTTTGTTGTTTGAATTAATGTCTGCTTGGGGCTGTTTTTTCTAACGTCTTCAACGCTCGCTCATGAGCATTTACTCAACCTGTCTATAACAATATCTCCAGCAAAACGGTTATTTCTTTTTAAAATTTTGGTATGTGCGGGAAAACCGCACATCACGCGTACCTATCGGCTTTCTAATCTTCTCCGATTATTACTTCTTAGCCTTAGGACGCTTAGCACCATACTTAGAACGACGCTGAGTACGGCTGGCCACACCTGCGGTATCCAGAGTACCACGAACGATGTGATAACGTACACCGGGAAGGTCCTTTACACGACCGCCACGAACCAGCACGATGCTGTGCTCCTGCAGGTTGTGTCCCTCTCCAGGGATGTACGAGTTAACTTCCTTCTGATTAGTCAGACGAACACGGGCTACCTTACGCATAGCCGAATTAGGCTTCTTAGGGGTCGTTGTGTAGACACGAACACAAACACCACGGCGCTGAGGACATGAGTCCAGCGCGGGTGACTTGCTCTTGTCAACGAGCACCTTTCTGCCTTTTCTTACCAATTGTGAAATTGTAGGCATAATTGTTTGTTTTTTAATTAATTATACTCTTTGGGCGCTTTTGGGGTGCAAAGGTACTAACTTTTCCGAATTCTACCTAATATACAAGAGTTAAAAAGACGCTTATCTAATGCTTTTTAACATTAAATAAGCGTTTTAACAATAATTAGTAGCTGTTGCCGCTACTTCTGTGCGTTAATTTTCCTTTCCGACAGGGAATGGGGCTATCGTTCTGGGCTCCTGCTGGGGTATCTTGATGGCTCCAAACTCGCGCTCGTAGCGGACGATATTCTCCTGCAGGGCGGCCAACAGGCGCTTGGCATGTTCGGGGGCCAGAATGACGCGACTCTTCACCTGTGCCTTGGGCAGACCAGGCAGCACACGGGCAAAGTCGAGGATGAAGTCGGAACTGGAATGGGTGATGATGGCAAAGTTAGCATACTCACCCTGAGCAACCTCCTGAGGCAGCTCTATCTGCAACTGTTTCTGATTGTTATTGTTCTCACTCATAGCTAAATCATTATTTGTTGGTACAAAGGTACAAAGAATCATTTACAATACAAAATAAAATGGGTATTTTCCTTAAAAAGTCTTTCCTTTGATGGTTTATATAAAAATAATGTGTACATTTGCACACGCAAAACTAACCGATGAATAATATTCTAAAAAACAAAGCAATGACGGAACTGATAAAGAATAAAGAGGTGGGTGGCGAACGCCCGCTGTTTGGATTAAAAGACACGCGCCTGGAGAACATCACCATCACGGATGGAGAGTCGGGCATCAAACAATGCCAGCACATGGAGGCTGCCAACTGCCGCTTCTATGGCAAGTACCCGTGGTGGCACGTCGACGGCGCTCTGATAGAAGACTGTTACTTTGCCGAGGGGTCGCGCTCGGCCATCTGGTATACCAACGACCTCGTCATGCGCCGCTGCCGCATCGATGGCCCTAAGTTCTTCCGCGAGATGAGGAACGTGGAACTGGAGGACGTGGAGATCATGGATGCCGACGAGACCTTCTGGAAGGTCGACGGACTGCGCCTGAAGAATGTCAAACTGCATGGGGGCACCTACCCTTTCATGTTCTCCAAAAACATCTATGTAGACCACCTGGAGAGCGACGCGAAATATGTCTTCCAGTACTGCGAGAATGTCGAGATACACCATGCCCACATCGTCACCAAGGACTCCTTCTGGGAGTGCGAGAATGTCACCATCTACGACTCCGTACTCGACGGCGAGTACCTGGCATGGCACTCCAAGAACGTGCGACTGGTCAACTGCCAACTGGCGGGCGAACAGCTGCTCTGCTATGCTGACAATCTCATCCTCGAAAACTGCACCTTCGACAAGGCGTGCGACCGCGTCTTCGAGTACAGCGTCGTCCATGCGGACATCCGCGGACACATCGAGAACATCAAGAACCCTACTGGCGGACGCATCGTTGCCGACAGCATCGGCTCTGTCACCATCGACAAGTATGTCAGAGAACCGAACGACTGCGAGATAGAGGTTAGAGTTAAGAGGTAAGAGTTAAGAGTTAAGAAAGATAGTTAAGCGGTAAGAGGTTAGCGGTTAGAGGTAAAATATGAAGTACGACTTTGATGAAATCATTGTACGACGCGGCACAGGTTGCGTCAAGTGGGACGAAAGCGAAGAGGGGGTTATACCCCTGTGGGTAGCCGACATGGACTTTGCCGTAGCACCTGCCATCCAGGAGGCTGTACGGCAGCGTGCCCAGCACCCCATCTATGCCTATACGCTGGTGGGCGACGACTACTACGACGCCATCATCTCGTGGTTTCAGCGCCGTCACGCATGGACCATCGCGCGCGAACATATTTTATATACCACAGGTGTCGTCCCCGCCATCTCGTGTACGCTGCAAGCCCTCACCATGGCGGGCGAGAAGGTCGTCATGCTCAGTCCCGACTACAACTGTTTCTTCAGCAGCATACGCAACAGTGGCTGCGAGGTCAGCGAGTGCGTACTGCAATTCAACAGCAGCGCCCATCGTTTCGAGGTCGACTGGGACGACTTCGAGGCGCGCTGTGCCGACGAGAAGACTACCATCTTCCTGCTGTGCAACCCCCACAACCCTACGGGGCGTGTGTGGCATCGTGACGAACTGCAGCTGATGAGCGACATCTGTCGCCGCCACCATGTCACCATCGTCAGCGACGAGATACACTGCGAACTCGTCATGCCTGGCAACACCTTTGTCCCCATGGCTACTGTCGACAGCGACGCCATCATCCTCAACTCGTCGTCGAAGTCGTTCAACACCGCAGGACTGCAGATTGCCAACATCATCTGCACAGACAGCGAGAAGCGCCGCCGCATCGACCGCGCCATCAACATCAACGAGGTGTGCGACGTCAACCCCTTCGCGCCACGGGCACTCATCGCTGCCTACAACGACAGCGAACAGTGGATTGACGCGTTGAACGAATACTTGTGGGGTAACTACACAGCGCTGTGCGACTTCGTGGCACAGCATATATCCCGCTGGACGGTGATGCCCTTGGAGGGTACCTACCTGGCATGGGTGAAGGTAAAAGACTGCCGCGACATCGACTCCTACTGCGACGACATCCTCAAGAAGGCAAAGGTGTGGGTGAACCCTGGCACCATGTATGGTCCACAAAGCGGACAGGGCTTTCTGCGCATCAACATCGCCTGTCCGCGCAGCCTACTGCTGGAGGCGCTGTCGCATATTGCGGGGGTGATGCTCTAATATCTGCTGGCGCAGCGTCGACATGTCGATGTGCGTATAGATCTCCGTCGTACCAATGCTCTCGTGACCCAGCATCAGCTGGATGGCACGCAGGTCGGCACCGCCCTCCAACAGGGCTGTGGCAAACGAGTGGCGCAGGGTGTGCGGCGAGATGGTCTTGGTGATTCCGGCCTGTGCGGCCTGCTGCTTAATCATGATGAGTATCATGGTACGTGTCAGGTGGGCACCACGGCGGTTCAGAAAGACATAGTCTTCCTCGCCAGGTTTGATGGTCATGTGACAACGGTCGTCAAACCACCACTCCAACTCCTTCAGCGCCTTGGGCGAGATGGGCACCAGGCGCTCCTTGCTACCCTTACCCATCACACGCACATACTGTTCCTCCCGATACAGATTGGTGAGCCTCAGGTTGACGAGTTCCGAGACGCGTAGACCACAAGAGAACAGCACCTCGATGATGGCACGGTTGCGATGGCCCTCCCACTTCGACAGGTCGATGCTGGCCTCCAGGGCGTCGACCTCGGCGGGGGTCAGCACCTCGGGGAGGTGGTGTCCCAACACGGGCGACTCCAGCAGTTCTGTGGGGTCGTCGTCACGATAGCCGTCCAACTGCAAGAAACGATAGAACGAGCGCACACCACTGAGTATGCGACACTGCGAACGGGGATGGATGCCGATGTCGTGGAGTCCTGCGGCAAAGTGTTGCAGGTCTTCCAGCTCCACATCCAGGGGGCGCTTGCCCTCCTGGGCCAGGTAGTCCAGCAACTTCTGCAGGTCGCGCACATAGGCGTCCAACGTGTTCGGCGAGTATCCGCGCTGCAACTTCAGGTAGCGCTGGTAGGCGCGAACGATATTTGTCGCTGATTTCTTGCTTGTTTCCATATTTTTTCTTATCTTTGCCGCGGCAAAGATAAGAAAAAATTTTGGAATATGAAAATTTTAATCATCAATGGTCCAAACCTCAACCTGTTGGGTGTCCGCGAACCAGGCATCTATGGTTCGTCGTCTTTCGAACAGTACCTGCCTCAGCTGAGACAGCAATATCCTGACGTCGACATCGAGTACTACCAGAGCAATGTCGAGGGCGAGCTCATCAACAAGATGCAGGAGGTGGGGTTCTCCTACGACGGCATCATCCTCAACGCTGGTGCCTACACGCATACTTCCGTAGCACTGCACGACTGCATCCGCTCACTGAAGACACCCGTCATCGAGGTACACATCTCTAACGTCCATCAGCGCGAGGAGTTCCGCCACCACTCTATGATATCTGCTGCCTGCCGTGGCGTCATCTGCGGCTTCGGCCTCGACAGCTACCGCTTGGCAATTGAGGCGTTTGGCTGTTAGCTGTTAGCAGTTGGCTATTAGCAGTGAACATCGACGATTACATACTGAAGCATATTGAGCCAGAACCCGAATACTTGTATCGGCTCTGGCGTGCCACCAACATCCACATGTTGCACGGTCGCATGGCGTCAGGCCATCTGCAAGGCCGCCTGCTGAAGATGCTGGTACAGATGATTCGTCCCAAGAGGAGGACTTCACACGTCCCTGGATAGAGGGGTCGCCTGTTGCCGACAAGGTGTCGTTCATCATTGGCGACGCCATCAGCGAGGCACCGCGCCTGGGCATCACCTTCGACATGGCATTCATCGATGGCGACAAGCGCACCTACGCAGAGACCTACGAGATGGTGCTCTCCATCCTGCGCCCTGGGGGCTTCATCATTGCCGACAACACCCTGTGGGACGGCCATGTCGTCGACCATGCCTACGACCGCGACCCACAGACCAGGGGCATCGAGACCTTCAACGACGTCCTCGTCGACGACAGTCGTGTGGAACAGGTCATCCTGCCATTGCGCGATGGCCTGACGCTCATCCGCAAGCGCTAAAGAGTCGTTTGTCAGCAAAAAGCATGCGTTTTTGCATTTTTTCTTTGCAAAATGTTGCATGTTTCAATATTTTTATGTACTTTTGCTTACTTTTTGTAAGCAAAAGACATCAACAACCCGAATACTATGGATAAAATTGACAATCTCGACAAGAAGATTCTGAACATCCTGTCACAGAATGCGCGCATTCCTTTCAAGGATGTGGCAGCAGAGTGCAACGTGTCACGTGCCGCCATCCACCAACGTGTACAACACCTCATCGAGAATGGGGTCATCATGGGTAGCGGCTTCGACGTGAACCCCAAGAGTCTGGGCTATTCCACCTGTACCTATGTGGGCATCACCCTCGAGCGTGGCTCCATGTACAAGGACGTGGTAGAGTGTCTGCGCCATATCCCCGAAGTCGTAGAGTGTCACTTCACCACAGGTCCCTACACCATGATGGTCAAGCTCTATGCCCGCGACAACGAGCAACTCATGCACCTGCTCAATGGTCGTCTGCAGGACATCCCTGGCGTGGTGGCTACCGAGACGCTGATATCCCTGGAACAGAGCATCAAGCGCGAAATTCCCGTACATTTCGAAGACTAACAGATGACCAACGATCCTTTTGATTGGCAGTCGCAACTTGTTTCGTCCGCCTATGCTGCCTTTCCCGAAGCTTCCCGCAAACCAGTCATTGGCATTACGGGCAACTATGGTGAACTGACATGTAAGCTCGCTGAGGGCTACTACAAGTCTGTCATGCGTGCTGGCGGCGTCCCCGTCATCATCCCGCCACTGAGCGACACGGAGGTCATCATCAACACCCTGCAACGCCTCGACGCACTTATCCTCAGCGGGGGTGCCGACTACGACCCGCACTATGCGGGCGAAGAGCCCTGGCCGCAGCTGGGCACCATCAATGCTGAGCGCGACCTCCCCGAACTCTTCATCACCCAGCTGGCATACAATCGTCAGCTGCCCATCCTCGGCATCTGCCGTGGCATCCAGACACTCGCCATGGCGCTGGGTGGACACGTCCGTCAGGATATCAGCGACCTCCCCCCTGCCCCTCCCAAGGAGGGGAGCCCTATAAAGCACTCACAGGAGGAACCTCGCAATGTTGCCACACACCACGTCACCATCGAAAAAAACTCCACCTTATATAATATATATAGGGCTTCTGAACATATCTCGGGCTCTGTTGCCCCCCTCCTTGGGAGGGGCTGGGGGAGGTCCGTCAACTCCTTCCACCACCAGGCTGTCGACGACCCGGGTCCTCGCTTTCGTGTCATTGCACGTTCTGACGACGGCATCATCGAGGCTATGGAGAGCACGGAGTATAAGTCCATCCTGGGAGTACAGTGGCACCCCGAGTGCCTGGACGATGGTCTGCCCATCTTCCAGTGGCTTGTGGACGAGGCCATGCAGTACCGCCGCACCTGCGACGTCCATCGTCGTGTGCTGACGCTCGACACGCACTGCGACACGCCCATGTTCTTCCCCCAGCATGTCGACTTCGGCAGTCGCGACCCCAAGCTCCTTGTCGACCTCCACAAGATGGACGAGGGCCATCAGGACGCTACCATCATGGTGGCGTATATCCCCCAACAGCCCTCTGCCGACTGCAAAGAGCCCAAAGCCTATACCGACTCCATCTTCGACAAGATAGAGGCCATCGTGGCACAGCATAGCGAGCATGTGGCCATTGCCCGCACTCCCGACGACCTGTGGCTGCACAAGCACCAAGGGCGTAAGAGCATCATGCTCGGCATCGAGAATGGCCATGCCATCGAGGGCAGCATCGACAACCTGCGCCACTTCGCCCAGCGTGGCATCGTCTATATGACGCTGTGCCACAATGGCGACAACGACATCTGCGACTCCGCACGTGGCGAACACCGCCACCATGGCGTCAGCGCCTTTGGTCGCCAGGTCATCAGCGAGATGAACCGCCTGGGCATCATGGTAGACCTCAGCCATGCTGGCGAGGAGAGCTTCTACGACGCCCTGTCGCTCAGCAGCACACCCATCGTGTGCAGCCATAGCAGTTGCCGTGCACTCTGCGACCATCCGCGCAACCTCACCGACGACCAGATGCGGGCTCTTGCCCAGCAGGGTGGCGTCATGCAGGTCACGCTATACCATGGTTTCTTGGTGAAGGATGGCGAGGCGACACTCGACGATGCCATGCGCCACTTGGAGCATGCCATCGACATCATGGGCATCGACCATGTAGGACTGGGTACCGACTTCGATGGTGATGGCGGCATCCGTGGTCTGGCCAGCTCAGCAGAGTTGCTGAACTACACCCGTGAACTACTCAAAAGGGGATTCTCGGAAGCTGACATCCAGAAACTCTGGGGTGGCAACTTCCTGCGCGTCATGCGACAGGTGCAACAGCACCGCACATCAGCTGAACAGTAATTGTATCAACGTCTGTCCGACGGCCTGCAGCGTATTCTTGTCAATATGCTGCATGTCGTCGTTGATGGTGTGCCAGGTAGGTCCGAAGTTGCTCTGCTCGCAGTCGGGATAGTGGTTGATGATGTCGATACACGGTATGCCGGCCTTCTCGTTGACGGGCAGGTGGTCGTCCGTCACGCCACCGCCCTCCTTTGCGGGGAAGTAGCTGCCGTAGCCTGCCGCACTGGCGGCCTGCCACACCTTCTCCACGATGTTGCGGGCATACTTCATCGAGAAGTACTCCTGATAGAAGCGGGCACTCTGTCCGCCCACCATGTCCAGCAGGATGCCATATTGATAGCTGTTGGCTATCTCCTTGGGACAGTTGGCTGCCCAGTACTGCGCACCCAGCGCCCACGAGTCAGCGTCGCTGTCGCTCTCCCACTGCGGCATCCCCCAGTCTTCGGCATCAAAACATACGAAGTCGACGGCCACGCCGACGGAGTCGTTCTGCTGCAGCAGACGTGCTATCTCCAGCATCACGGCGACCCCCGAGGCACCATCGTTCGCTGCCATCACGGGTTTGCGCCAGTTGGCAGAGTCGGGGTCGTTGTCAGCCCATGGCCTGCTGTCCCAGTGTGCACATATCAGGATGCGAGGCTGTTTGCTGTTAGCTGTTAGCTGACGGCTTTTGGCAATGATGTTCGTACTCTTCAGGATGGTGCCGTCATAGCCTTTCAGGTCAGCCCGCTGCAACTCCACGTCACAGCCATACTGGCGGAACTTCTCAGCAATCCACTTGCCGCACTCCTCGTGCGCCACACTGTTCATCGTGCGTGGCCCATACTGGCACTGTGCCGCACAGAAAGCATACGCCGAGTCGGCACAGAATGCGACGCTCACCGCCTTCTGTTCCTCACCCTGACTCTTCTTCGTCGTTCCGCACGCCACCAGTACCACTGCAGCAACAATACTCAAAACATATTTCATCTTTAACCCTTCACCTTTAACCTTTAACCTTTAACCCTTAACCTTTACAACTGTCCCGCCTCCACCATCAGCACCACGCGCTCTGTCAGGCGGTCTACGCCCTCAGGGTCGTACTCCTTCTTCAGCGATGCGCCGAAGGCCCATGCGAAGGCCTGGTAGAACCCCGCCTTGACAGGTCCCAGGAAGGCCTGCACCAGTTCATATCCTGACGAGTTGCTCTCGCGGTATATCAGTTTGATGAGCAGCTTACCCTGCGAGTATGTCAGCTTCTTCATGCGCGGCTTATACTCCTGCATGACACTCTTCTCCACACGCTTCATGTGTTCCTCGCGGGCCTGCTTGGTGGGCAGCGTCTCCAGGAATGCCGCCGTCTCCATCATGATCATGCGTGCCTCCTTGGCGATGGGCAGCACCGTCTTCACGTTCTTCACCAGTCGCATGTAGGCGCCCTGCTGTTTCTTGCTGCTGAACGTCACGGGAGGAAACACGTAGACGTTGTTCATCTCCATATACTGTATGCTGTCGCCGTCCTCCAGCACCTTCCCCACCTTCACGGTAGGTACGAAGGTCGGACTGTCCATGTCCACCTCCTGCCGTTTCTTGTCCTGTGCCATCATGCCCAGCGACAACAGCCAACAGCCCACTACCAACACCATTTTCTTTTTCACGCCTGCAAAAGTACGAATAAGCGAGGACAATACAAAACAAAAATCACTTTTTTTGTTTTTATTGTCGAGCAATCGTACTTTCGAACTTTAGTTCAAAGTTACTAATAAGCGAGAAGAAAACCAAAAAAACGACCACAGATTTAACAGATTAAACAGAATATATCCGCAGTGTTGGATTTATCCTGATTTCACTGATTGCTTAGCGCAGCTGAAATCTGAGTAATCCTTAGAAATCTGTTAAATACAATAGCAGTGCGCAGCCAAAATCTGTGAAATCTGCGAAATCTGTGGTCGTTTAATATTTAATGTTTAACGTATAATGTTTAATGTATAACGTTTAATGTTTAACGTTCTGTCTCTTCCCTCCCCACGTAATGTTCAGGCCAAGGCTGACGCTCACGTTCGAGTCCAGAGGAATCATCGACTTCCCCGTCTTGCCCATCATGTAGTCCATACCTACGAAGAAGTTGCACCATCCAGGATGCACGTTGAGTACCCAGCCCATCTCCGTAGAGAATGTCGAGAAGCCCACGTTCAGGCCACCGCTCAACCACTTCAGCGGTTTGTAGTTAGCACTCAGTCGACCCTCTGTCCAGCCATACTGGTCACCGCCATAGCGGTGCGTATAGAGGAATCCGAACGCCAGCTTGTCGTACATGGGCAACGGGTATTCCACACCCATGCGCAGCGTGGCACCGATGCCACTCGTCGTGCTGCCCCCACCCTCTTCGGGTTTGTTCTCCATGTTGGCAAAGTCCGTCAGACGGTCCTTCACGTCGTCCATCTGGTCGTCGATGTCCTGGTAGGGCGAGTCTTTCGTCACCGCCATGTTGTTGAAGCCGTCAAAGCGGAACGTGTTACCCGACGACTCAGCGACCATCTTGTTGCCATAGCTGATGAATCCCAGGTCCGTCAGCGCCATGCTCACCTTCATGCCGTTCAGCCATGCCACGGAGAAGTCCTTGAACTCATACACAGCACCCATGTCCAGTCCCATGCCGAAGCCGTTGAAGGGCTTCACGTCGTCCGTGTTCACGCCGTCCACCTTCTTATAGGTGCCAGGCTTGCTCTTATACTCCTCCACCTTCTCTTTGAAGCTGGCCCCTTTCATGTTCACCTCCGCACGAGCCTTGCCGTCGATGAGCCAGTGGTCGCCCTCCAGTTGGGCATGCACCCCACTCATCGACACGTTGGCATACGCCTCGCCAAAGAGCAGCTTCACCTTACCACCCACGCGCAGGTTCTTGTTCACCTGGTGCGAGTGTCCGAAGGCCAGCTCCATGAAGCTCCACGCCTTCAGTCCCATGTCGTCAAAGTGGTAGTCCTTGTTCTTCATCTCCTTGGCAAATTCGAAGAAGTCGTAGGGCACCGAGACCCCCACGTGGGCACGCTCGCGCAGCTCGATGGTGTTATAGCCCTTGAAGCCCTTGAAACCCATGGAGAGGATGGCGATGTCGGCATTAAACAACATCGTGTTTGCCCCCTTGTCCAGGTTGCCCAGCGCCTCACTCGCCGATATGGCGGGGTGCAGCAGCGTCGCCGTCTTCTTCGCGTTGGCATGTCCCGGCATGCCGAAGTACGGGTTCTTGTAGAAGATGTCGCCCACCCCCAGCGAACCCCTCAGCTGCACGCTCATGTTACCCAGCACGGGCACGGCGAAGTAGTTAGCCTCGTTGCCGATGGCAGGGTTCATGTCGTGGCGGTAGGAGTAGCCATCAGTGAAGTATGCCGAGTTCATTTCCTGTGCGCTGACGCCACACGTTGCTGCCGTCAGCATGGCGGCCAGCATATATAGTCTATAAGCTCTCATCATGTTCATCCTTTCTGATTATTTTTTGTCCACATTGATTATCACCTTACCATTGATGCCCACCTTCAGGTCACATATCCTGATGATCTGCGCCTTGTTGCCGATGGTAGCATCCTTGCCAGTCTCCTCGTCGAGCACATACTTCTCGCCGCTGTTCAGCGTGTATCCACCCTTCTCCGTCTCGGCAATCACGTGGAATATCATGCCGTCCAGGTTCTTCAGCGCCCCCTCGTCGGCAGTCGCTGTCACCGTGATGCTGTTGGTGTCGTCCGTACCGATGGCAGAAGGTACGAAGAATCCCTTCGCATCCTGGTGCTCCGTGGTCACCGTCACCTTCACGTTGCTCATCACCTTCTTGTTCTTGTCGATGGCCACAGGCTCCAGGTAGAGCTTCATCGGTGTGCGGTTGATAATCTTCGCGTTAGCCTCCACCTTCGTTCCCGTCACCAGGTCGATGTCGTTGTCGTCGATTTCCTTGTTCCAGTCGCTGATGGTGTCGTTATAGACGATGGTGCTTCCCTCGTCCATGTTCAGCGCAGCCACGAAGTCGTACGACGGCTGCAGCTCATAGCTGCGTCCATGGGCGCTCCACGGCTCTTGGGGGTTGCAGAGGTCAATCTTCGCCGTGTAGCTCAGGTCGCTGGTAGTGTTAAACTTAAAGAACAGCGACTCCGGTATCCGCTCCAGAATCTTGGCGATGTCGTTCTCCGTCTCGCCAGCCTCCTTCGCTCCCGTGCCGTCCTTCACCACATACTGCACGCCAGCCTCGTTGCCCGCCTTGCGGCATATCACTATCCTGCTCACCGTCTTCTCCGTCACCGCCCCCGTATGTTCGTTGATGCGGATGTCGTTGCCCTGCTGCGTCTTCTTCAGCGCCATCACCTTCTTGCTGCCGTCCTTGTATGTTGCCGTCAGCTGTCCGCTCACGATGCCTCGTATGTTGATGTTGTTCGCTACCGTCAGCGCTATTGTCGGGTTGTTCAGCAGAATCTTCACCCTGTCGTCGTCCAGGAAGTCAGGCACGTCGTTGCCGATGTTCACCGTGCTCGTCTGTTCCTCGATGTCCGGGTTCAGCCTGCCCTCCACGTGCGTCACCACTATCTGCTGTCCGAAGTCCACCTCGTTGATGGTGATGTCCGCCGTTGCCGCTGTGTTCTTCTTGAAGTACCTGTCGTCCAGCCTCAGCTGCATCTTCACGTCGCCGTTCATCTTTATCCTGTCGCCCACCACGCGCGAGTACACCTCCGTCGACTGCGTGTCGTATTTCTGCAGTCTCTTCAGCGGCAGTGTCAGCGAGTAGCTGCCCTGTGCCGTGCTAATGTTCTTCAGTTTCAGGATATAGTAGTCTGCCGACGATGTCCTGTCCACGTCCAATCCCGTGTCGTCGATGACGAAGAATCGGGGCAAGTACAAGTCCATGTCAAACTGGCTCACCAGTTCCTTGAAGTTCCCTAAGTCCATACCAATCTTCACGCTGCCGTCCAGCTCCGCAAAGTCTATGTCTATGATAGCCTCGTCCTTCTCCGTATCCACGGTAAATGTCCTGATGGGCTGTGGCTTGTCCGCAGGTATCACGTACTGTCCCTGCCCGGGCACCACCGGAATCCCCTTCAGGTCAGTCTTCTCCGTCTTCTCCACCGTCAGTGTCTGTTCGATGGTAGGGCGTGCCGCCTCGATGTTGTCACTTTTACGGAACTGGTAGTCACCCGTTGCCGTTGTCTCCACGCAGTCCCCCGCCTTCAGATTCAGGATGTCCGCCAACTTCACGAACGCTGTTGAGCTGGCAGGCAGTGTAAAACCATCCGAACCGATAGCAATGTTGGTGTCAATCTCATTCAGGTCGATGCTGTCGTCTGTCGAGCACCCTGTCAGTGTCGCAGCGCCCACCGCCAATGAAGCAACCAACAGGACGTGTCTCATGTCTGTTGTTTTTTTCATCATGATTTGTATTTATTTTAATAGGTTAGTATTCCACTTCACAGTCCGTCTGCAAAGTTAATCATTTTTCCAAATATTCCACAAAAAATGGAGAGAAAAATCAACAAACATTTTGTTATTTCCAGATAACACCTTAATTTTGCGTCTTGCTATGATTGTTTTTGACATGAGACTGGTATTACTCTACTTGCTACTGTTATTTGCACACCCTGCCATTGCCCAAAGTGACTGGCAGGAAGCACTACGCGAGTGGCTAACAGCAGAGGATATGGAAGAGAGTTATGGTGAGGAACTGATGGAACAGTTGGAAGAGCGGGTGATCTCGCCCATCAACCTCAACCAAACCAGCCAGGAAGAACTGGAGGCTCTACCTTTTCTGACCGCCCAACAGGTAGAGGAACTGATTGCATACATAGACCACTACTACCCCATCCGTTCACTCAGCGAACTTCAAATGGTAAAAGTTCTCGACTACCACACTCGCCAATTACTCATCCATTTCGTGGTGGCTGGAGAAGAACGAAAGAAGTCTATATGGCCTACTCTAGAGGAACTGATGAAGTATGGCAAGCACCACTTTACAGCGACAGGCAAGATACCTTTTTACGAACGAGAGGGTGACAGGAATGGTTATTTGGGCTACCACTATCGCCATGACATACGCTATCAGTATACTTTCAGCAACCGTGTCAAGGCTGGAATTACCGCAGCACAAGATGCTGGCGAGCCGTTCTTCTCGAACAAGAACAGCATGGGCTACGACCAATACAACTATTATGTACAGCTACGCGATATCGGACGGTTGGAAGAATTGAACATAGGACACTACCGTGTGAAGATGGGCCTAGGACTTATTCTGAACACAAGTCTGCAACTGGGCAAATTAACATCATTGCAGACCATGGGACGCAGCCTGCACACGCTGACAGCACACAGTTCAAGGTCAGCGAGCAACCACCTTCAGGGCATGGCCGCGACAGTACGTCTCTCAAAGCATTGGCGCGTGACGGCTTTCGTTTCGCACCAAGCCATAGATGCTACTCTGAACGATAACGGTTCAGCGCGTACCTTATTATATAGTGGCTACCACCGCACCATGACAGAGATGGAGAAAAAACACAACACCTTGGAGACGGATGCCGGAAGCAGCATAGGGTGGCAGCAGAACACATGGCACATCCATGTCAACGCCGTCTACACCCACTACGACCGCCCTTTACAGCCTCAGCACAATGCAAGCTACCGCACCTATGTCGCCCAAGGCAACGACTTCATGAACGGCAGTGTGGACTACAGTTGGAACAACCATCAGTGGGCCGTCAGTGGTGAGACAGCCCTTAACCAGCGGGGCGCCCTGGCAACAATACATACTGTCAGTTGTCGCCTTACCGACCAACTCTCACTCATGGCTCTGTATCGTTATTACGACAAGCGCTACACGGCACAACGGGCTAACAGTTTCCGCGAAGGCAGCAGCATACAAAACGAGCACGGCATCTACATGGGTGCCACATGGCAACCTTCGCGTAGTTGGCTCATACAAGGCTATGCCGACTATGCCCATTTCAGTTGGCCACGTTATCTGGTATCAACAGCCAGCGACGCTTTCGACGCATTGTTGTCGGCACGCTATAACAGGAAACAGTGGACGTGGAACTTACGTTATCGCCTGCACATCAAACAACACGATAACGACACAAAGCAAATGATTGTCAATGAGACTAGCCATCGTCTACGTATGTCTGCCAACTGGCAGCCATCACCCATACTTTCATTTCTCATGCAGGGTGACGGTGTAGTGGTCAACGATGCAGGAAACAATAGCCGTGGTATCATGGTCTGTCAACAGGCTCGTTGGCAACACCGCTGGTTAAAGGTAACCGGGCAGTTGGCATGGTTTCATAGCGACGACTATGACAGTCGTCTCTATCAATACGAACCATCTACGCAATATGACTTCTCTTTTCCAGCATACTATGGCCACGGCATACGCTATGCGCTGATGGCTCAGGTTAACATGGGTACACACCTAATGCTAGCGACGAAGGTGGGCGTCACAAACTATTTTGATCGAAACACTATCAGTACTGGATTGCAGCAAGTCAACCAGTCCTCAATGACTGACCTCCTTTTCCACCTCACCCTTACTCTGTGACTTTATACAGTTCAGCGACTTGGCGGGCGACGTCGTTGCCTTCGAACTTGCGGATGTACTCACGGCTGCGCAGGATGCGCTCCTGGCGGCCTCGGGAGCCTCGCAGGGACATCTTCAGGGCTTCTGCCATGCCAATGACGTCGTCGGGGCCTACATAGCGGCTGTAGGGGCCTCCTGCCTCTTCGAGACAGGAACCGGTGCAGGCGACAACGGGGAGGCCTGCGGCGATGGCTTCGATGATGGGGATGCCGAAACCTTCGTAGCGCGAGGGGTAGACAAAGGCTTCTGCCAAGGAGTAGATGGCGGAGAGGTCGTCGTCGGAGACTCCGCTGAGGAGGTGGAGACGCTCGCTATGGGGCAGCTCACGGACATAGGGGGTCTGGCGACCTACGGCAACGAGGTGGACATCCTGGGGAAGGAGGTCGACAGCCTCGACGGCGAGGGCGAGGTTCTTGCGGCGTTCGATGGTGCCTACATTGAGGACAAAGCGCTGGGGGAGCTGGTAGCGCTGGCGGACAGCGGCCTTGCGGTCGTCGGTGACAATGCCGGAATAGTGGGGGGCAAAGCTCTGGTAGATGACGCTGATGCGGTCGGCATACTGGGCACCGCCGAACTCGAGGATGTCCTGACGGGTGCGCTCGCTGATGGCGATGATATGGTGGGCCTCACGAAGGGCCTGGCGGAACTTCCACTCGTAGATTTTGGTGTCTATCCAGTGGTAGTACTCGGGATGGCGCAGGAAGATGAGGTCGTGGATGGTGACAATGCCACGGATGCCGGCACGACGGAGGCCTATGGGCAACTCGCCAGAGAGGCCGTGGTAGACCTGCACGCCATCGCGCAGCAGGTCGCTGACGATGCCGCGGGAACGCCACAGGGCCTTGCGAAGGGCTGAGGGGTGGCCCTTGGGGTAACAGAACTCGGCACCTTCGATGATTTGACCACGGAGATCGTCGCGACCTTCGTCGGGGGCATAGAGGCGCAGCGACATGTCGCTGTCGCCAAGGCGGATGAGGTCGTTGACGAGTGTGCGGCCATAGCTGCCGAGACCTGTACCATTGCGCACAATGCGCTTGGCATCAATACCTATTATCATGGGAGTGAAGAGTGAAGAGTTAAGAATTAAGAGTGAAGAGTGAAGAGTTAAACATAATCTTCGCCATACTTAATCAATACTTCGTTGACGTACTTGCGCACGAGGGCAGAGGAGTCGCCTTTCTTACAGATGAGCAGGACGTTGCCTTCCTCAGCGACGATGTAGCCGTCGAGACCATTGATGACGCCGAGCTTGCCCTTGGGGAGCTTGATGACATTGTTGTGCGAGTCGTCGAGCATGACTTCGGAGTCGACGACGACATTGTCGGCATCGCCATGACTCATGAACTCGTAGACGGCATGCCACGTGCCAAGGTCTGCCCATCCGAACTCGCACTTCATGACGTAGACGTCGTCGGTGTCCTCGAGGATGGCATAATCGATGGAGAGGTTAGGATAGCGGGGGTAGTTCTGCTTGACATACTCCAGCTCTTCGTCGTAGCTATAGGTGGGCTTCTCGAACTTGAGGTTGCGCAGCACGCTGGGGAAGATGCTCTCAAAGCTCTGGGTGAGCTTGCGGGAGTTGGCAAGGAAGATGCCTGTGTTCCAATAGAACTCGCCACTCTCCATGAACATCTTGGCAAAGGTACGCTCGGGTTTCTCTGTGAACGACTTGACCTTGAAGACGTCGGGTTTGCAGCTGAGGTCGCCCATCTGGATATAGCCGTAGCCTGGCTCGGGGCGCGTGGGCTTGACACCCATGGCGAGGAGGACATCGTTGTGGGAGACGTAGTTGAGACCTGTCTCTATGCAGCGGATGAAGGCTGCCTCGTCGACGACGAGCTGGTCGGCAGGGGTGATGATGATGTTGGCATCGGGGTTGCCGCGCTTGATGCGCATGTTGGCCCACGCCACGCTGGGTGCCGTATTGCGGTTGATGGGTTCTACGAGGATGTTGCGTTCGTCGATGTCGGGGACTTGCTCCTTGACGAGGGAGAGGTACTCCTGACAGGTGCAGATGAAGATGTTCTCCAGGGGGATGATCTTGGAGAAGCGGTCGAACGTGGTCTGCAGCTGGGTGCGTCCAGTGCCGAAGAAATCGATGAACTGCTTGGGGCGGTCCTCACGGCTGCACGGCCACAAGCGACGTCCTTTTCCTCCCGCTAAGATGACGCAGTAATTAGATTTGGTTTTTTCCATTCGGTATGTAGATTTGTATTTCGACCACTAAGGTACGGATTTTTTACTTACAAAACAAGAAAAAGCAATTATTTTTTATTTTTTTCCTTAATAATTTTGTTTTTTGCTTTCTTCTTTGTACCTTTGCAGCCGAATTTCACGGAAGAGAAGCCCAGATGGCGGAATCGGTAGACGCGCTGGTCTCAAACACCAGTGGGGCAACCCATCCCGGTTCGAGCCCGGGTCTGGGTACTAAGGCTTCAAAAAAAATCAAAACAAGAAAGGGAACCTCTTCGGTTCCCTTTTCCTATTATGTTATGCGGTGACTTACGCGTCGATATTGGCGTAGGTGGCATTCTTCTCGATGAACTGGCGGCGTGGCTCTACGTCGTCGCCCATGAGCATAGAGAAGATCTCGTCGGCCTCAGCGGCATTCTCGATGGTGACCTGCTTCAGGAGGCGGTTCTCAGGGTTCATGGTGGTCTCCCAGAGTTGCTCGGGGTTCATCTCACCAAGACCTTTGTAGCGCTGTGTGTGCAGGGCGGTGGCATTCTCGTCGCCAGCGACATACTTGTCGATGAACGCCTGGCGCTGCTGCTCGGTATAGCAGTACTCGGAGAACTTCTTGAAGGTGCACTTGTAGAGGGGTGGCGTAGCGATGTAGAGGTGACCCTCCTGGATGACCTTCGGCATGAAGCGGTAGAAGAGTGTCATGATAAGGGTGTCGATGTGTGAGCCATCGACGTCGGCATCGGTCATGATGATAATCTTGTCGTAGCGCAGCTTGTCGACATTGGCCTCGCGGTCGCCCTCGCCGTCGACACCAAAGCGGACGCCGATGGACTGGATGATGTTCATGACAGACTCAGCCTCGAAGACGCGGTGCCACTGTACCTTCTCGACATTGAGAATCTTACCACGCAAGGGCAGGATGGCCTGGAAGTGGCGGTCGCGGCCCTGCTTGGCAGAACCACCTGCGGAGTCACCCTCGACGAGGAATATCTCGCACTGCTTGGGGTCTTTCTCAGAGCAGTCAGCGAGCTTGCCAGGAAGACCACCACCCGTCATGGGGTTCTTGCGCTGTACGCTCTCACGAGCCTTGCGGGCAGCGATACGGGCAGTAGCTGCCAGCACCACCTTCTCGCAAATCTGGCGAGCCTCCTTGGGGTGTTCCTCAAGGTAGTTGGAGAGTGCCTCACCAACAGCCTGCTGGACGGCACCAGCGACCTCGCTGTTACCCAGCTTGGTCTTGGTCTGTCCCTCAAACTGGGGCTCGGCGACCTTGATAGAGATGACGGCGGTGAGACCTTCGCGGAAGTCGTCGCCAGCGAGTTCTATCTTAGACTTCTCAATCTGCTTGGAGATGGTGGGGTCCTCGTCAGCATACTTCTTCAGCGTACGGGTCAGAGCCATGCGGAAGCCCTGCAGGTGGGTACCACCCTCGATGGTGTTGATGTTGTTGACGTAGGAGTGGATATTCTCTGAATAGTCAGTGTTGTACATGACAGCGACCTCGATGGGTACGCCCTGCTTCTCAGTCTTCAGATAGATGACGTCGTCGAAGAGGTGGGTGCGATGACGATCGACGTAGCGCACAAACTCCTTCAGACCCTCCTTGGCATGGAACACCTCTTCGCGGAGGTTCCCGTCCTCATCAGGACGCATATCCTTCAGCGTGATGGTGATGCCTGCATTCAGGTAGGCGAGCTCGCGCATACGCTTGGCAATGATGTCGTACTTGTACTCGGTGGTGGTGAAGATGCTGCCGTCAGGCCAGAACTGCTGGCGTGTACCTGTCTGGTCGGTGTCGCCGACAATCTTCACGTCGTAGAGGGGCTTACCCTTCTCGTATTCCTGCTGGTAGATGTGGCCATTGCGGAACACCTGCGACATCATGTGGGTAGACAGGGCGTTGACACAGCTGACACCCACACCGTGCAGACCACCAGAGACCTTGTAGGAACCCTTGTCGAACTTACCACCAGCGTGGAGCACAGTCATGACGACCTCGAGGGCCGACTTGTGCATTTTCTCGTGCTCGTCGACGGGGATACCACGACCATTATCCTGTACGGTGATGGAGCCGTCCTCGTTGATGGTGACCTCGATGTGCGTACAATAACCCGCCATGGCTTCGTCGATAGAGTTGTCGACAGTCTCATTGACGAGGTGGTGGAGACCCTTCTCACTGATGTCTCCA
>OMQN01000054.1 GCA_900313235.1 uncultured Prevotellaceae bacterium
CGGGATACTGCTCTGTAGACTTGTTGGTGAAGAAGTCCTTGAAGTACTCCTTCCAGGTAATCTTCATACCAGTAGCCAAAGTCTTCAGACCATGCCCGAGTTCTCCGAAATATGTTTTGTTATCTTCCATTGCTATACCTTATTTAATATACAGGCCCAAGGCCACTACAACAGTCATTATCACGAGGTTGAGGAGAGCCAGCGGCATGAGGTACTTCCACTCCAGCTTCAGAATCTGGTCGATACGCAGACGAGGGAACGTCCACTTAATCCACATCAGAATCCATACCAGGAGGAAGGCCTTACCCAGGAACCATACGATACCGGGGATGTAGTTCATCACCTGGTCGAAGGCGGCAATGCCGATGTTCACGGGAGCCCAGCCACCAAGGAATACGGTAGCGGCAATGCCTGCGATGATAAAGAGGTTCAGGAACTCAGCGAGGTAGAAGAAGCCGAAGCCCATACCTGAATACTCGGTATGGTGACCGGCGGTCAACTCACTCTCAGCCTCAGCCATATCGAACGGGCCACGGTTTGCCTCAGCGTTACCTGCAATGAGGAATACGAAGAAAGCAATGATGGCGGGGATATGACCCTGGAAGATGAGCCACTTCCAAGGACCTGTCTGTGCCTCAACAATACCAGACATCTGCATGGTACCTGTCAGGATGACGGCGGTAATCAGGCAGAGACAGAGTGACATCTCGTAAGAAATCATCTGTACAGCGCCACGCATGGCAGAAAGCACCGAGTACTTGTTGTTAGAACCCCAACCAGCCAGGAAGATACCTACTACGCCTATCGAAGAGATGGCGGTGAGCAGGAACACACCGACATTGAAGTCGAGGATGGTAGCTCCATTGTTCCAAGGCAGGAACGAGAAGGCACCTACAGAACCTATAATCACCAAAAGCGGAGCAACAAGGTAGAGCACCTTGTCGGCACGGTCGACGATGAAGATCTCCTTGACGAGCATCTTGAACACGTCGGCAAACACTTGCAGCAAGCCCCAATAACCTACTCGCATCGGGCCCAGACGGCACTGGAAGTAGGCGCAGACCTTACGCTCCATAAATATCAGTACGATGGCTATCAGCGCATATCCCAGCAGGATACCTGTGCCAACCAATACGCACTCAATCAATATCGCCAACCATTCAGGACAACCCAAAGTTACCTGCAGCAGTTGGTCGAACCATTGTGTTATAATTGAGAAATCAAACATATTATCCTAATTCTTAATTCTTTACTCTTAATTTCCCATTATCTGTCAATATCTGGAATTACTACGTCAATAGCGGCACACGTCGCGATGAGGTCGGCAACCTTCTGACCACGTAACATCTTGTCGAAGGCTCCTACCAGCGAGAGACCCATGGGGCGCATCTTCATGCGGTATGGACTCTTGTCGCCACGAGAGTCGAGATAGACACCGAACTCACCTGCCACACCCTCAACAGAGTAGTACCATTGTCCCTCAGGACACTTGATGATGGGCTTCTGCTTGACGTAGAAGTCGCCGGCAGGAATATTGTCGATGAGCTGTTCGATGATGTTCAGACTCTGGTACATCTCGTTGATGTGGACGAGGTAACGACCCATCGAGTCGCAGCTGTTTTCTGTACATTGCTCCCATTGTACCTTGTCGTACATGTCGTAAGGATGGTTCTTGCGCACGTCGTTCTGCCAGCCAGAAGCACGTCCGGCAGGACCTGTAACGGCGTAGCTGACGCAATCCTCCAAACTCATAGGACCACACTGTTCCAGACGGTTATGTGTAATCACATTGTCGCCAAAGACGTCCATGTACTCCTTAATCATCGGACGCAGGTACTTCACCAGTGCCTTGACGTTCGATACGAAGTTAGGATCGATATCGTCCTGCAAACCACCAATGCGGTAGTAGTTCTGAATGAGTCGACCACCCGTGGTCTCCTCCATACAGTTCAGCACGTGTTCACGGTCACGCATGCCATACAGGAACGCTGTGAGAGCGCCCAAGTCCTGAGCAACACACGAGGTGTAAAGCAGGTGACTGTCAAGACGCTGCAACTCGTCCATGATGGTGCGGATATACTTGATGCGGTCGGTCAGTTCAACCTCTAAAGCCTCCTCGATAACACCTACCAGAGCATGACGATGCTGCATGGCACCCAGATAGTTCAGACGGTCGGTCAGAGCAAGTGTCTGAGGATAGGTCATACCCTCCCACATCTTCTCAATAGCACGGTGGATATAACCCAGGTGCGGATAGATGTGCTTCACGGTTTCTCCGTCAAGTACTGTCTGCAGACGGAGCACACCATGAGTAGCAGGGTGCTGAGGACCAATGTTGATGACATAGTCGTCGCTGGTAAACAACTTGTTCTGCTTAGACTGCAGGACTCCATCCTTGTCGAGGTAGTACTCCAGACCATAGTCGGGCTCTACATCATCTTCGAGGGTGTACTTACCATCAGACTGCCAGTCCTTACGGAAGGGATGGCCCTTGAAGTCTGAACGCAGGAACAGACGGCGCATGTCGGGATGACCCAGGAACACGATGCCATAGAAGTCATACACCTCGCGCTCCAGCAAGTCGGCTACATGCCAGATGTTTGACACGGTAGGCAGATAAGGAGTGTCCTTCTGTGTCTTGGCAATCAGCTTCACCGAGCAACGCTCGTGCGTCTTGGTATTCTCAAGGATATAGATACAACCGAGGCCCTCTTCGCTTCCGAAGTCCTCGCCGACGATGGTGACAAGATAGTCAAAGCCCTTCTTGTCCTTCAAGTTCTGCATCTCCTGTGCAAACTTGTCGAAATCAAATGATAAAAACTCTAACTTCATGCCTTCTCCTCCTCTTTATTAGCTGATGGCTGTTGGCTGTTAGCCTTTAGCTCTTCTGTGAATTCTTTGGGTACTTCGGTTACCACGATGGGCTCACGGCGATGGTCGCCAAGCTTAGAGCGGAATGTCAGTTCCTCATTGGAAACACCCAGTGCAGCCTCTTCTTTGGTCTGCTTATGGTTGGCACCACCAAAGAATTTCTCAATCTTCACCTTACGCTGCAACTGCATCATGCCATACATGATAGCCTCCGGACGTGGAGGACAGCCAGGAATAAACACATCGACGGGAACAATCTCCTCGATACCCTTTACCACATGGTAGCTGGACTTGAAGGGACCGCCGCTGATGGCACAGCCACCCACAGCAACCACATACTTAGGCTCAGCCATCTCGTCGTACAGACGCTTCAGGGCCGGAGCCATCTTGTGAGTGATGGTACCAGCACACATAATAAGGTCTGCCTGACGGGGTGAGTTACGAGTGACCTCGAAACCAAAGCGGGCAAAGTCGTAGCGGGAACAGCCACAGGCCATGAACTCGATACCACAGCAAGAGGTGGCAAAGGTCAATGACCAGAGAGAGTTGGAACGTCCCCAGTTGATCAACTGGTCCAAAGAGCCCGTAATCACATTGACACCACCCTCATGGAGCTCGTCAATGATTTTCTCCAACGAGGCATTGTCATTCCACTCCTCGTAAGGGATACTCTTGATGTGCGGTTTTCTTACTTCCATTCCAAGTCTCCTTTCCGCCAGGCATAAGCCAAGCCTAATACTAACACTACCAAGAAGAAGCCAATGCTCAGCAACGCTGCTGCACCGAACTCCTTCACTACTACCGCCCATGGATACAGGAACACCGTCTCTATATCAAACATGAGGAACAAGATGGCAAAGAGGTAGAATCCCACAGATACAGGAAGCCAAGAGCTACCTCGCGTGGGTATACCACTCTCATACGGCTCACCCTTCACCTTCGCGTAGGACCTGGGTCCTATCAGCTTGGCTATCACGTAAGCCGCTACCACCAATGTCAAAGCCGTCACCAAGACGGTGATTAACAAAGTAAAATTCATAAAAAATTATATATTACAATATTGTATGCTTTCTAAGCGACTGCAAAGGTACATAAAAAAAAGTAGAATAGAGCATGAAGCTTCAAGAATTTGTATAAAAACAGAAAAAAAATAAAAGCCGCTACCTTTTGCGTAGCGGCTTCATTTATTTACGAATTGGAAAAGCTTCTTCCGAAAGCTCCTTAAAGAAATCATATTCCAATATAACGCTTATCCTCATCAACAAGCGAACATCCAAACTCTTTCGCTTGAAAATGTTGTAAACGTTTGTACGTTCACAGGGTATCTGTGTAGCCAACCATGCAGCTGATCTGCCTTGCTTTCTGAGAATTTCTTCGATGTGCTTACCGATATTCATTTTGCAGTCTTGATTTAGTTTCTATTCTTACGATACTTCTCGGCTGCAAAGGTATGAATTAAATTTCAATATATCAGCACTTTATTGTAGAATTCTTTTGCTCAAATAGCATTATGTTGTAGAAAATAATTACTATTTTAACCTTTTCTTAGTAAAAAATGATAGTTTAGAAGGTTCTGCTTATCTTTTCGAACTCTTTCTTGGCATTTTTCATATCGTCAAGAAATTCTTTGCAGGAATGCAGACGGGCATAACAAGCAGCAGCAAGCATGCGCGAAGCATCGACATCGCTCTGCCAATGATAACCGGCAATGACTCTGCTCTGACCCCATTCGTAACCTAGCTTGAAAAGTTCATCCTGGGCTGCAGGATTGATTTCGCTGAGCAGTAGAGCCATACCCCACCCTCTCACAGTATGTCCGGAAGGATAAGAACCTGTCTTGCGCAGATGTTCCTCTTCGGAAGGAATAAGTGTAGGCTCGTTGAAATAGACGTATGGGCGTTTGCGCAGATAAGTGTTCTTAGGTTTCGCTGCACTCAGTCTGATGGTAGGCACACCGCGATTGATTACCTTATAGATGGCAGGGGTTTTCTCTGCTGAGATTTCCATGCCAAAGGCTTCGCTAAACAGTACTGCCATGTCTGCAACTTCAGAAACGACCTCACGTATTGCCTTCTGCGCACGAAGCGAGTCAAGGCGCTGCTGCTTTCCCCAGAAGTATTGCGAGATGTCAGAGAGAAACTGGGAAGACCCTGGTGCAGGAGGCTCGGGCAGCCAATAGACTGCATTGGGGACCTCATCAGCGGTCAGATACAGTTCATCGGATTGCTGAGCAAATACGATGTTACTCGACAACAAGGTTGCTACGATGAGCAACAGAATATTCATTTTCTTCACAGGCTATATGTTTATTGATGTAAAGACACAAAAGATGCTCGCTCTATAATCTCGAGACACATGCGGCTGTTGTGGTAAGGACACTTCCAGAAGCCTGCATGGTCGTCAACAATGTTCAGCGTACCATCAGCATGGCGACTCCAGTACCACTCGCCATGCTCGTAGTCGATGAGCTGGTCTTTGATGTACTGCCAGCAACGGCAGGCCCTCTGCAGCGCCTCTTCGTCGTGGAAGTACTGGTAAAGGTTAAACCATCCTACCACATTCTCGGCCTGTACCCACCAGTGGAGATCGTCATCAACATGTCCCGTGTCAAGGTTTGCCTCATGAATCATGCTACCATCAGGGCGCAGTCCTTTCTCAGAAGCCTTAGCCACCTGACGGACAATGGTCTCCACCTTGTCGAGCACCTTTCTGTCACCTAACACGAGCGCAGCCTCATGCATCAGCCACGAGCACTCGATGTCGTGGCCATAGCTCTCCAGGTGTCCAGCGCCACGTGTCCAGTCCATCTCAAAGAAGAGGTCCAGATGGTGGGTCTCGGGATTCAGAATCTTGTCTGTAAAGATGTCGATGAGATTACGCAGCGATGCCTCGACACTCAGAATGGTCTCCGTAGGAACACTTACACCTACAGGAAGTACAGCACCAATGGCAGGAACATAGTCGCACGACTGTTTAGCCTGAAACTCTCGCAGACAGCGCAACAGGTTGGTATAGGGTTCGATGATGTGCAGATGGGTATTCTGCGACTTGGGGAAGTTGGCATCCAACTCGGACAGGCGCATATCAGCAATGGTCCCCCACTCTCTGGTGCAAGCCTCTATATAACCATTATGCTCTTGGTCGAAGGCATGTGCTTCGATGCAGTCATACAGGTCGAGGGCATACTCCAATGCCTCACGGTCGCCCGTGGCACGTGCATACTCCGTAAGACCATAGATGGCAAAACCAATGGCATAGAACTGCTTTTTGGTATCCAACGGCCGTCCTTGGTAGTCCACACTCCAGTAGACGCCACCATATTCAGGGTCTATGAAATGGTCTATCATATAGTTCTTGGCTCGGGTGGCTGCATCCAGATACTCTTGGTTCCCCAGCACACGGTATGCTGCCGAAAAAGACCATAGGATTCGAGCATTCAGGATGGCTCCTTTCTCAGCCTCGGGATGGAGCACGCCATGGCCATCCATACGTCCATAGAAACCGCCATGCTCCTCGTCTTGCATGTTGGCAAGCCAGAAATGCAGGATATTGTCTTGCAATACATCCTGCATTTCTTTTTTTAGAATCTCAACTTCTGTCATTTCTTAATCGGATAAATATAGAGCAATCCTATCATAATCGCTGCAATGATGGCAGGAAAAAGTGAGAACAATGCCCATATCATTTCCTGCACAGCCGTCTCGTTGGTGATGGTTATTACAGTCTGTCCTGTAGCATCAGTTCCCGAGATGAAACCAGCAACACCCAGCAGCAGAGCTACCAAAGAACCAGAGATGGCCGTACCAAACTTCATGGCCATCGTACCTGACGAGAAAATAAGACCAGTTGAAGAGGTACCGTTCTTCTCGGTAGCATAGTCAGAGACATCAGCATACATAGACCACAGCAGGGGCGAATAGATGCCAATACCAACAGAGGTAAGAATAACCACCGCGACCATCATCCATATGTAGGCAGCATCCATGGGGATAAAGAAGTAAAGTACAGAGGTAGCCACACAGATGACACCAGCCCACAAGAAAGCTTTACGCTTAGAGCCCACCCACTTGGTGAAGATTGGCGACACACCGCCAAAGACCATACAGGTGGCTTCACCAAAGGTCATGAAGACGGTATAGTTGATGATGAGTCCACTCACTGTGACATCTCCATGCATACAATACTCAAACATATAGCCTGCCACAGCATAGCGGAAACCATTGAAGAAATTCATGCAAACACCAATAAGTGTCAGGATAATCCAGGGCTTATTGCGGAACAAGTCGGCAAAGGGCTTGAAGGAGAACTTCTCAGCACGGATGGGCTTGAGGCGTTCCTTGGTCAGCAGTCCACAAGCCAACGTACCAGCAGCAGCAAGGATGCCGAAGAAAGCACCCAGCACCGCATACTGATGCTGGTCGGAACCACCAACAAATTTCTGCAGATAAGGGAAGGACAACAGCGTGACAAAGCCCATAGCGTAGGCGCCCACCATGCGGTAGCTGGAGAACTGATTCTTCTCATTGTCGTCAGAGGTCATAACACCCAACAGCGAGCCGTAAGGCACGTTGACTGCAGTATAGACGACCATCATCAGCAGATAGAAGGTGTATGCCCAGATGCGCTTTCCTGTCAGTCCCAGTTCTGGTGTATACAGTAGCAGGGCAAAAATCAGACCAAATGGGATGGCACCATAGATGAGCCACGGACGATAAGTTCCGAAGCGGCTTTGTGTACGGTCAGCCAGCGTACCCATCATGGGGTCTGTCACCACGTCGAACATACGGGCAATGAGCATTAGTGTTGCCGTGTCTGCCACCGTCAGTCCGAAGATATTCGTAAAGAACAAGGGGAAAGCGATAGACATCACCTTCCATGTGATACCACCAGCTGCTGCGTCACCTAACGCATAGCCTATTTTCTCTCTCAGTTGTACTTGAGCCATTGGTTTTTGTTGATGCTTTAATGATTAATGAGTAATACGCTGCAAAGATACGAATAAGTGAGCGAAAATGCAAATTTATTTGCAATTTTCCGAACGAGAGTATTTTCGAAACGTAGTTTCAAAGATACGAATAAGTAAGCGAAATACCAAATAAATGAGTAATTATATGTGACGATTTTTCTCAACAAGTTTCTTGATAGTCTCTACGCTGGCTGCTGTATAGTAGCCATCCTCAGGTGTATTCATACAGTAGTCAACGAGTCTGTCAATGGTAGAAGTGGCCACATGCATGCGCGTGTCTGCCGAAGCGTAATAGATAAACACCTTACCATCCTCGTCAGCTATCCAACCATTGGCAAAGGCAACATTCATCACATCGCCATAGTACTCGTCGCCCTCAGGAACGAGGAAGAAACCACCCGGACGGGCAATGACCTTCGTGGGGTCGTCGAGGGCTGTCATGTACATATACAACACGTAGCGCAGACCATCGGCCGTGGCACGTACGCCATGAGCCAGGTGCAGCCAGCCCTTGGCGGTCTTGATGGGATGCGGGCCCTCACCATTCTTCACCTCGGTGATGGTGTGGTATTTGCGTTCGTAGATAATCTTCTCTTCCTTGATTTCAGCATGGGTGATGTCGTCGACCAGTGCCCAGCCAATGCCGCCACCAGAACCCGTATCGATAAAGCCATCCTGCGGACGGGTATAGAAGGCATACTTGCCATCCACAAATTCCGGGTGCAGCACGACGTTGCGCTGCTGAGACTTTGTCTTCAGGTCGGGCAAGCGGTACCACGTCTTCAAGTCCTTGGTACGTGCAATACCGGCCGTTGCCGTTGCGGCACTGAGATTGCCAGGCTGAGAGTCGTCGTGGCGCTCAGCACAGAAGACACCATAAATCCAGCCGTCTTCATGGGCGGTGAGACGCATGTCGTAGACATTCGTAGCAGGAATGACATCGTCGGGCATGGTGATGGGCTCATCCCAGAAACGGAAGTTGTCGACGCCATTGGGTGACTCTGCTACGGCAAAGAACGACTTTCGGTCGGCACCTTCCACGCGTACCACTAATATATACTTACCCTGCCACTTCATAGCTCCTGAGTTCAGCGTGGCATTCATCATGATGCGCTGCATCAGAAAGGGATTGTCATGCTCGTTGAAGTCGTACTTCCACTCCAGTGGGGTGTGCTCAGCTGTCAGAATGGGATATTTATACTTTTCATAGATACCATTACCCCACTCCAATGGCTCATTCTTTCTTGTCAGCAACTCTTCATGATGAGCACGCAAAGCCTTCACTTTCTCTTGAAAATTCATAACAGTGATTATTTAATAGTTTACTTTATTTCGTGATAATATCTTCCAGGAACAAGGTGTTGTCTTTCTCATACAACTGCTTGAAATAGGCAGCATCAGGCTGTGACGGAGCAGGACCGAACCACTCTTTCTTGTAGTTGCGCCAAACGAGGAAGTAGCTGATAGGATACTTGTCCAGCACAGGGGTCAGCGTCGATGTCCACCAGGTAGGATCTGTCAGGTTCTGCAGTCCACACTCTGTCAGGGCTGCCACCTTTCCATGATCCTTGGCAAACTGGCAGAGCATGGTGAGGTTCTGATCCAACTGACTGACAAAGTCTTCCTTGGTACCCCACTGATAGCCATCAATACCCACCAGTCCGATACGGTCATCACCGGGATAGCGCTCCAAGTACTTCTCGGTGGTCAAATCAAGAGCCATTCCTGGTGAATAAGCCCACAGCAAGTTATCGAAACCATCTGCATTCAATTTGTCCTGCAGCATGTTCCACAGTGCCTTATACTCCTCGGCGGTGCAGAGCTTCTCGCCCCACCAGAACCAAGAACCGGTATTCTCATGCCAAGGGCGGAAAATGACGGGTATCTTCTGACCGTCGGCGGTCTTCAGCTGAGCCAGAAAATCACTCACGCGTTGCATCCACGTCTGGAACAATTCATACTTAGTGCCGCCCTCCAAGATATTCTTGACGACCGTAGAGTCGGTAACATCCCATGCTGTACCCTCAGGAAACTTCTGTCCGGCATTGCCACCACCTTCAATAGTGGTGAGCGGGTTGCGCGGATGCCAGCTGATGGTCACAATGCCACCGCGCTCATGATGTTTGATAATCTCTTCACGCATCTTGGTGAATGGCACACTGTCCAGATTCTTAGCGTCAGCCATCTCAATGCCACCCAATTCGAAGCCCATCACAGCGGGCCAGTCGCCACAGACATTCTTCACATCGCTGGAGTCTGCCTGGTATTCCCATGTCAGGCCATAGAACGGGTCGTCCTGATGGCCAAACATATAACCTTTCTGTTGCAACGCCTGCAGGTGCTCCTTCAGTTGTTCACTCTGCGTCTTCTCTACAACAGTCTTCTGTCCACAGGCTGCCATCATGATGGCTACACCTATTATATATATATATGCTTTCATCCTCAATTATCAATTATCAATTGTCAATTCTCATTTTTCAATTCTCTCAGAAGCCAAGCCTCCCACTCGTCCCATTGTTCCTGAAACCAGAAGTGCCAGGTTGCCTGGTAGGGCGAAATCTCTTTGGGGCCTGTCACGGTATTGTAGGTAGCCCATGCCGTTGTCGGAGGCACCACGTCGTCGTTGTAGCCAAAGGAGAACCATCCTTTCTGCTGACTGGAAATCAGTCGGGCAAAGTTCACACCGTCATAGTAACGACTGGTTTCCACCTTCTCGTTTTTCACTTCTCCACCCTTCATACCATAAAAGTAGTGTGGCCATCCGCAGGCAATACCCTTCAGCGAAGCAGTATGGTCGCACATAGCCGCATGAACAGGCGCATAACAGGTGACGCGCTTATCCAGTCCTGCCGTTGCCAGACTCAGGAAGCCACCCTGACTACTGCCCGTCACACCCAACTCCTTGCCATTCCAGGGAGTGTACTGTTCTATATAGTCTATAGCGCGGATGCAGCCCAGCACCACACGTTTGTAGTAGCTGGCATCACGGTTGTCGTTGCCAAAGTTCCAGTAGTTCATCAAGGCACCATTGAAGACGTCATCATAGACCTTCTGGTCCATGGTCACCGAGATGCCATGAATACCAATCTCTAGCGTGATGACGCCCTGTGAGGCAGTCCAAACGTCGCCACCATAGGGACGCACACCAGCACCCGGCACGCGCAGCAGGGCCGGATACTTTCCCTCCTTTACTGGTACACAGAGGATGCCATAGGTGCGCCAGTTCCACTGCATATTCTGAAACGACACCTCATAGACATTAACATCCTTGGTGCAACGTTCAGACAGCAAGCGTTTCGTAGGCATCAAGTCCGTATAGCGAGCCTGTTGGATGGCATTCTGCCAATACTCTTTGAAATCCTGCGGCATCACCGTCGTAGGCTGTATCTTTTCTGGAGAGAAAGCGGCCCCACAGGCGCCCTTATACTCTTTGCCATCGACATAGGCCGTCACATCCACACGATAGAAACCGGGCTTTGCCATCTTTCCCTTCAGCGTCAGCGTACCATCTTTCAGCACGACGCCCTGCTTTTTCACATTCTGATACATCTCCGGACCAGCGGCATAGTCTACCTTTATATTATATAATAAGGTATTAGACTTGGTGACGCTGACCTTAAACGTCGCCGTCTCCCCTACTTCATAACGCCAGTCTTGATGATCGGGCACCACCTTCACTTCGATACCGGTACCACGTATCTGCGCCTGCAGAGCCAGCAGACTACAGCTTATCATCCATAAGAGCAATAAAGATACTTTCTTCATAATTTGGGTTGGTTTGTAGTATTCTGATGCAAAGGTATAATATTTCCACGAATGTAGATGATACTATTTTAACAATATCCGATACAATGCGAAAAAAGGCAAAAAAAAGGCAAAAAAAGAATACCAACTATTAAAAAATAAATGTATCTTTGCAACAGAAAACTACGAATGCCAATAAAATTTCTTTACTATTATAACTAAATAAACTACGTATGAATCTATTTTTCAGTAAGAACACGCTGCTGGCGGGACTATGCACAATAGCCTTGTCAGGGTATTCGTCTTCACTGTATGCAGGCAACAGCACATCGCCAGAGCCTACCGCCGTACAGCAGACGAAAAAGATTACTGGTACCGTTTCAGACGCCATGGGGCCTGTGATCGGTGCCAGTGTAGTGATTAAAGGTACGACGAACGGTGTCGCCACCGACTTCGACGGAAACTTTACGCTAAATGCCAGTCAGGGACAGACGCTGGTGGTTAGCTACATCGGCTACATCACCAAGGAAATCAAGATTGGCGCACAGTCTCACTTCAACATCACGCTGGAGGAAGACAAGAAAGTGCTCGACGAAGTGGTAGTCGTCGGTTACGGTACCATGAAGAAGAGCGACCTTGCCGGTGCTACCGGTTCTATGGACGAGAAGAAGATGAAGGGTTCTATCATCACCAACCTTGACCAGGCTTTTGCAGGTCGTGTCGCTGGTGTGACCTCTATGGCAACATCTGGTGCCCCTGGTTCTTCTACCTCAATTCGTGTACGTGGTCAGGCGACCATCAATGCCGGTGCTGAGCCATTGTACGTTGTTGACGGTGTTATCTGGAACAACTCCAACTCGTCAGGTGCCTCTGTAGGTCTTGGCGACCGTCTGGGTAACGGTTCCGTATCTTCAGTATCACCACTGTCAACCATCAACCCGAACGACATTGTATCTATGGAGATTCTGAAGGATGCCTCTGCCACAGCTATCTACGGTGCCCAGGGTGCTAACGGTGTTGTACTGATCACCACCAAGCACGGTAAGTCCGGTCAAGCCAAGTTCAGCTACGACGGCATGGTAGCATGGCAGCGCCAAACCAAGCGCATCGACATGCTGAATCTTCGTGAGTTTGCTGAATTCTATAACGACATGGTAGCCCAGGGTGGCGCTACAGAAGACGAGAGTCTGAGCGACCCCAGTCTGCTTGGCAAGGGTACCAACTGGCAGGATGCCATCTTCCGCACCGCCCTGCAGCACCAGCATCAGGTGAGTGCACAGGGTGGTACCGATGTCGTCAAATACTATGTCAGCGTCAACTACATGAACCAGGATGGTACCATCATTGGTTCTAACTTCATGCGTAACGGTGCCCGTGTCAACCTCGATGCTCAGCTGAAGCCCTGGCTGAAGCTCGGTTTAAACGCTACCTACTCTCACACCTCTGAGAAGTTGCTGAAGGCTGACCAGGATGAGGGCGTCATCACCTATGCGCTAACTACTCCCCCCTACCAGCCTATCTATGATATTGCCGGTGGCTATACTTCGGTATCTCGCGAAGGTATGAGCAACCCCAACCCTGTTGCCTTGGCACTGATGAACGACTATCGCTACAAGCGTAACCTGCTGAGCGGTAACATCTTCGGCGAGGTAACATTCTTGAAGGGCTTGGTATGGCACACTGAGGTCGGTTACAACTTCAACTGGGACCGTGCTTCTACGTTCGAGCCTACCGTATCACTCGGCAACTGGGTAAAGAACCAGAATCAGTCTCGTCTTCAGAAGACCACCGGTCAGTTCATCCAGGTTAAGAACTACCTGACCTACAATGGCAATATTGGCAAGCATAGCTTCTCAGCCATGGTTGGTCAAGAGTGCTGGGAGAGCAAGTGGGACTATGTCAGCGCTTTCAACACCGACCTGCCTGCCAACACCATTCAGAACCCCGCACTGGGTACTGGTGAGGCACAGATTGGCGCAGGCTTCGGCTCTTCTTCCATGTCTTCGTTCTTCACACGCGAAACCTATAATTATGATGACCGCTACCTGCTGACCTACACGTTCCGTCGTGATGGTAGCTCTAACTTCGGTCCAGACATGCGTTGGGGTTCATTCCACTCTTTCGCTGTAGCATGGCGTTTCTCTAACGAGGCCTTCATCAAGAAGTTTGCTGAGAAGTGGCTCACCAATGGTAAGCTGCGCATCGGTTGGGGTCAGACTGGTAACTCCAACATCGGTGGTGGAAAGTGGGCTTCTGACCTCTCTGTCATGGAGACTGGTTTAGGAACTTCACAGCGTCCTGCCCGTATCTCTAACCGTGAAATTCACTGGGAGAAGCAGGAGCAGACTAACATCGGTATCGACTTGGGATTCTTCAACAAGGTCAACATCACCGTCGACTGGTATAAGAAGGTTTCTAACGATATGCTGATGCCTATGCAGTTGCCCTCATATATGGGTACCAGCGGTAACGGCTCTTCTGCCCTTGCTGCACCCTGGGGTAACTATGGTAAGATTGAGAACACTGGTCTTGAACTCACTGTCAGTGCTCACCCCATCACTACCAAGAACTTCTCTTGGGATTCTGAATTTGAAATTTCATGGAACAAGAATAAGCTGAAGGAGTTGGCTGGTACTGCCAGTGCCTCTATCTATGGTTATGGTATGTGGTCAGACATTGTTTCTAAGAGTGATGTCGGACA
>OMQN01000150.1 GCA_900313235.1 uncultured Prevotellaceae bacterium
GTCGGTGAGGCGTTGCTTTGAAAGGTTTTCGCGGTTCCTATGACGCCACTGCTCGTTGTCGAAAGCATCGTTATAGTCGTTGCCACTGACACGAGTCATGTCATACATCGTAGAGGCAACGGTAGCCTTGATGCGAGTATCGGTAGCGGCAGCATTCAGTGCGATGCCACCCCAACCGCAAATGCCGATGATGCCAATACGTTCGGCGTCCACATTGTCTTGTTTCGATAGGAAATCGACAGCAGCCATAAAATCTTCGGTATTGATGTCGGGCGAAGCTGTACGACGCGGTTCACCGCTGCTCTCACCCGTATATGAAGGGTCGAAAGCGAGTGCTACGAAACCACGCTCTGCCATCTTCATGGCATAGAGTCCGCTGCATTGCTCCTTCACTGCTCCGAAAGGACCAGAGACGGCGATGGCTGCCATCTTACCTTTGCTATCTTTCGGCGTATAAAGGTCTGCCGCCAGCGTCAGTCCATACTGTGTTTTAAACGTCACCTTCTTGTGGTTCACCTTCTCGCTCAGCGGAAACACCTTGTCCCACTCCTGCGTCAATTCTAACTTCTCGTCCATATCGTTATTAGTAGTTTGCTTGTTACTGTTTGTGCAACCTGCCAGCATGCCGACCAGCACCATTGCAGCTAAAAATGTTCGTTTCATGTTGCTTGTTAATTGAAAGTTCAAACCTCTCAGCCGAGAGCGGTGCTACTTCAGATTTACCAACTCATACTTCTTGGAGCCAAGGCCAATTTGGGCTGCATGGTCGATAGTGTGTGTACCATGCTGTTTGTCGATGCGCTTCAGCAAATCGGTAGGGTCGTTCTTGGCCGTCACCTTCTGTTGGTTGATGATGTCGATGCAGGCTTGGTCGAGCGCTACAGGGTCAGTAGAGGCGAGGATACCATAGTCCTCCAGTTTTACGGGTTCGGGATGATCCACGCAGTCGCAGTCTATTGACATGTTGTTCATGACACTGATGTAGATGATGCCCTGCTTCTTGTTGAAGTAGTTCACCACAGCTTGTGCGGCAGCTGCCATACTTTCGAGGAATCCGTCCTGATTACCGATGAACTCTGGTGTCCACAACTTGCCCATATCCAGTTTCTCCATCTTGCCGGCAGAGTGGATGTAAGCCTTGCCGTTCTGACTGGCACAGCCGATAGAGAGATTTTTCAGCGCACCGCCATAGCCTCCCATAGGATGCCCCTTAAAGTGATTGAGGGCAATCATGAAGTCATAGTTAGCTATGTGGCCTCCTACAATGTCGTACTTGATGTGCGTTTGATCCTTTACGGGGATGCGGATTTCATCATATTCGTCCATAATATCTACAGGGAAATATTTCGTGAAACCGTGACGCTCAATCACTTTCCAATGATTCTCCGATGTGTTGCGGTCATCCTTCTTGTCGGCAGGCGAGTTGCCGTATGCGGTGTTACATTCCACGATGGTGCCATCCACCTCGAATATCAGATTCTTCACCAGTTCCGGCTTCAGGTAGTTAGGGTTGCTACCCTCTCCAGTACTCATCTTAACGGCCACGCGTCCCTTAGCGGGAACACCCAAGGCTTTATAGATTCTCACCAACGACTCAGGACTGATTTCTCTTGTCAGATACACCTTTGACTGTGCGAAAGCAGCTGCCGATGCCACCAGCATCAATGCAACAATTGTTAATGTCTTCTTCATATCTTATGCCTTTATATGTTTATATTCTTAGGTGTTATTTTGAGAGAGCATCGTATTGTTCGTTACTAACAGCCTCACACCACTCGTTGCTTGCTCCTTCCTGAATATCCTTATGATAGGTGAGGTGCTGAAGCCATGAACCCTTCTGCGCTCCATGCCAATGCTTTACTTCTGCTGGAACAGCAATGACAGTGCCGGGAGTAAGCTCTTGCGGCTCCTTGCCCCATTCCTGATACCAGCCTTTACCGGCAACACAGATGAGTACCTGCACTTGTTTGTGGTGGATGTGCCAGTTATTACGGCAACCAGGCTCGAAGGTGACATTTATCACACCACCGCCGACATCAGCCAGATAACTCTGGCCGATGAAGTACTTGCCATAAGGATTTGGTTCGCCCTTGGGCCACTTGGTGCTTAGAGTGTAGCCCTCGTTGCAGAGCCAAGTGCACAGTTCATCGACCAGCTGTTGACTGTTGCCCATATTTACGGCACCCTGCTTGTGGGCGGCGAGTTGTGGAACTACACCTTCGAGACCACTCAGGGCAGCTACGGTAACTATCTCACGATCGGCAGCAGAGAGCTGATCGCCAGCGAAGATGTCACCAAAGAGGTGTGACTTCAAATAGTAGTCATCCTGCGGACAGAACTCATAGTTGAAAGGCTTTCCTGAGAGTTGTGTCTGGTTCTTTGTGCCCAACTCGTATGTCTTCTTGGCGTCGTCCCATTCTGCAGGACGTGTCCAAGGCTTTCCTTCCTGCCAGTTAGGCTGCTTGTTCTCCAAAACCTTGTTCAGCACCCCAAGTGCGTTTAATGAACGTGGAAATCCAGTGTAGGCATAGAGTTGCGAGAAAGCCTCCTTCAGCTCGTTGATGGTTACACCATTGTCGAGTGCCATACGCACGGCAGGCTCCAAACGGTTCATATCTCCCTGTGCCATTAGGCAGGCACATGCTGCCAATCCCTTTTGACGCTCCGTCAGCGTCTGTGCATTTGCTGTTACCATAGTCATCATCATGATTAATAGAGCAAAAAATAATCTTCTCATATATAAAGACCTTTTCATTCTTCTCTACTTTCTATATTATACATTTTCTCCTAATTCAAATGCCTTTTGGAGTTTGGAATTACCCACTATCTCGCGAGCTTCGTTCACGCCTCCGCAGAATAGTGTGCCAGCCATGCGTGACTTAGGATAGCAATCCACCCATCCTTTCAGGCCTGCTTCTGCTCTCGTCGAAGTATCGTCCTCATCTTCTGCTGCCGTTGACAGCATATAGACATCGCGGAACTGATAATCCTGTTCGTACATACCGTTCATGCGGTCTATGAGGGTCTTCATCTGTCCGCTCATCTCATAATAGTAAATAGGTGTAGCCCAACATACTACATCGGCCTCCATTACCTTTGCCATGATGTCGTTCACAGAGTCGTTGATGACACAGCGGCCCAGCTTTTGGCAACCGAAGCAGCCTTTGCAAAACTGTATATTCTTACCTACAAGAGAAATCTTCTCTACTTTGTTTCCGGCAGCCTTTGCTCCTTCAACGAACTTGTCTGCTAACATGTCGCTGTTTGAGCCGTGACGCAGACTTGTGGAAATAACTATAACTTTTTTCATTGTTTTCTAATT
>OMQN01000002.1 GCA_900313235.1 uncultured Prevotellaceae bacterium
ATGTTATACAATACCTATATTTGCGAAAAAAATTGTAATTTTGTGCCAAAATTCATGTTTTTTAAAAATGAGCATAGTTAAAATCAAGGACAAAACGTTTAAAACGTCGATATCCGAAGCTGAGATTAAACAGCGTATTAAGGAGTTGGCTGCACAGGTCAGCCGTGATCTGGAAGGTAAGAATCCACTCTTTCTCGGTGTGTTGAACGGTTCGTTTATCTTTGCCGCTGATTTGATGCGCGAGATGACAATCCCCTGTGAGATATCGTTTGTCAAGTTGGCTTCTTATCAAGGCACCATCTCGACAGGTAAGGTGAAGGAGGTAATTGGCATCAACGAAGACCTGACAGGTAGGACAGTAGTCATCGTGGAAGACATCGTCGACACCGGGGCTACCATGAAGCAGATGATGGAGGCTTTGGGTACTCGTAATCCGGCATCGATAGATATCTGCACGCTTTTCGTCAAGCCTGACAAACTGAAGGAACCTATTGATATCAAGTATGCAGCCTTCTCTATTCCCAATGACTTTATCGTGGGTTACGGATTGGACTATGACCAGCAAGGCCGACAGTTGAAAGAGATATATACTTTGGTAGAATAAACTAAACTATGCTATGAGGCAAATCAAGCTACCCCACCTGCCCAGTGATGTGGAGTCCCGTAACAAGGACCTCATGACCGACTTGTGGTATAAAGGCAAAGAAACACAAATCAAACATGACCAAATAGTAATAAAAATCAGGATGAAGAACATTGTAATTTTTGGCGCTCCCGGATCAGGAAAGGGAACCCAGAGTGATTTGATGATTGAGCACTACGGACTGGGACATATCTCTACCGGTGACGTGCTTCGTAACGAGATTAAGAATGGTACAGAACTGGGTAAGACCGCTCAGGGCTTTATTGACAATGGTCAGCTGATACCCGACGACCTGATGGTATCGATTCTGGCTAAAAAGTATGACGAGTTCGGCCGTGGCCATAAGGGCGTTATCTTTGACGGTTTCCCTCGTACCATCCCACAGGCAGAGGCCTTGAAGAAGATGCTTGACGAGCGTGGCGACAAGGTGGCAGCGATGATTGAACTCGACGTCCCTGAGGATGAACTGATGACTCGACTGATTAAGCGTGGTCAGGAGAGTGGACGTGCCGACGATAACGAAGAGACCATCAAGAAGCGTCTCGTGGTCTATCACTCACAGACACAGCCGCTGATCGAGTGGTATAAGAAGGAAGGTCTGCACCACCATATCAATGGCAGTGGTACGCTGGAGCGCATCTTCGGCGACATTCAGAATGTAATCGATAACTTGTAAATGGAAAGTAACTTCGTAGACTACGTAAAAATCATGTGCCGGTCGGGCAAGGGCGGTAAAGGCTCTATGCACCTGCGTCATGTAAAGTATAACCCTAACGGCGGACCCGACGGTGGTGACGGCGGTAAAGGAGGTAGCATCATCCTGCGTGGCAACCACAACTACTGGACGCTGCTGCATCTGAAATACGAACGCCACATCTTTGCCGAACATGGAGGCAATGGCGGTCGCGACAAGTGTCATGGCACCGACGGCAAGGACATCTATATCGATGTGCCTTGTGGTACGGTGGTCTATAATGCCGAGACGGGAAAGTATGTCTGCGATATTACCTATGACGGACAAGAGATAGTCTTACTGAAAGGTGGACGCGGCGGACTGGGTAATTTCCAGTTCCGCTCGGCTACCAATCAGGCTCCACGTTATGCACAACCTGGAGAACCCATGCAGGAGATGACCATCATCCTGGAACTGAAGCTGTTGGCTGATGTCGGTTTGGTGGGCTTCCCCAATGCGGGTAAGTCGACACTGCTGTCGTCGCTGTCGAATGCTCGTCCGAAGATTGCCAACTATCCCTTTACCACCATGGAACCTTCGCTGGGCATTGTGGGCTATCGCGACAACAAGTCGTTTGTCATGGCCGACATCCCGGGCATCATTGAGGGGGCTGCTGACGGTAAAGGCCTCGGATTGCGCTTCCTGCGCCACATAGAGCGTAACTCACTATTGCTCTTTATGGTGCCTGGCGATACCGACGACATCAAGCGTGAATACGAGATACTGCTCAACGAGTTGGCACAGTTTAATCCCGACATGCTCGAGAAGCACCGTGTGCTGGCCATTACCAAGTGCGACCTGCTGGACGCGGAACTGATTGAAATGTTGCGTGAAACCCTGCCACAGGATCTTCCTTGTGTGTTTATTTCCGCTGTCGCCAATCAGGGCCTTGACGAACTGAAGGACGTACTGTGGCGTGAACTCAATGCAGAGAGCAATAAGTTGGCTGCCGTGATGGCGGAAGATACGCTGGTACACCGCGACAAGGACATGACACGCTTTGCCGAGGAACTGGCAGAAGAGGGTGAAGACGAGGATATCGAGTATGTAGACGACGTAGAAGAGGTGGACGACTTCGAGGAGTTGGAGGACCTTGAAGATTTTGAATACGAATAAGTCCATGAAGATACGTCACCTCACCCTCGTCCTTGCCATGATGGTCGCACTGTCGTCGTGTGCTCAGACACAGTTTACGGCGCTGGAGCAACAGCAGATTAGCATAGAGGATCCGAGTCTCTTTGAGAAGTCGGAAGCCTTCACTATCGACTTTAGCAGTGGGCGCGACCGTGACTACTCCTTCCCCTTGCCTGTGGGTAAGGCGAAGGTGATGTCGGACTATTCTGTAGAGATAGAGACCGTACGAGGTGATGCTGTCAAGTCGATGTTTGCTGGCGTGGTACGTCTGTCCCGACATAGTGCTACCTTCGGAAATGTCATCGTGGTACGTCATGGCAACGGTCTGGAGACGATGTATGCCAATAATGCAGAGAATCTTGTCAAGTCTGGCGACCGTGTCAAGGCTGGGCAGACCATCGCCATTGTCGGCTCTGAGAAAGGGCGCACGTTCTGCCGTTTTGCCGTTATGGTCAATGGTAGCCGTATCAATCCTTCCATCATCTTCAGTCCCGAGAGTCACCTGTTGCGCCAGCAGGTGGTGCTGTTTCAGAAAACTGCCAACTGGAAAGTCAACGTCAGTGTGCTGAAAGAGCCGATGCTGGAAGCGACAGAACCTGCGCAATGGTGGAGCTACCCGCTACCTGGTGCCAAGGTGATTAGTCCGTTTGGCAGACGTGGTGGACGCCGTCATACGGGGGTTGACCTGAAGACGGTCAACAAGGACAATATCCTGGCAGCCTTTGCTGGCGAAGTGGTCTTTTCAGGTCGTTTCTCCGGGTATGGTAATCTGGTCAGGATACGTCATGACAATGGTCTGGAGACCTATTACAGTCACAACTCTAAGAACTTGGTGAATGTGGGCGATCAGGTCAAGGCTGGACAGGTTATCGCTCTTGTCGGACAGACAGGTCGTGCCTCTACACCTCATCTGCATTTCGAGACCCGTATTGGTGGACAAGCAGTCAACCCGAATCGCTTCTTCGACCACGGAACACATTCTATCCGTTTGGAGGCCTTTAACAAAAAGCGTGACGGCTACGTCATCAAGCGTTAAGCGATGCTTGCGTCATACTCTTAACGCCTTTTACTCTCCTTCCTTGATTCTGATGCCGGCACTGGTAATGCCAGGAAGTATCTCGCGTTTCATGTCGTGGTGTATCTCCACATGCAGTGAGTCACCACGATGAAGCTGTAGCGTCTTCAGCGGGAACAGATACTGATATTGGCTGACACCCTGTCCTGTTGCATTGCCGCGATCGTCGATGAGGTCACAGTCCAAGGTGTCTGTTGTCGCCACTCCCGAGGGATAGATGTGCTGTTCAACGATGAGTGTCAGTCGCATGAACGGATAATTGTTGCTGATGCGCAATGCCACCTCTTCTTGGTAGGTGGCATCCGCAGTGAGAGGGGCTATGTTGAAGGTCAGCCGGTCATTCTTCTCCCATCCACCCTCGGAGATGTCTTCGTGGTGGTAATAGACGGTAGACTGCTTACAGGCTGTCAGCAGACATACAGTCAGAAGGAGGAGAAGAAAACGACACCTATTGGTCATTGCGAGGGGCTTGTGGCTTGCGGTTCTTCTTCTTCTTTTTCTTCTTCGAACGGTCAAAGCGTGCAATGTTCTCTTGGGTGGCCAGGTCGACAGGACCTTGTGCTACCTTCTTACCGCCATCAACCGTCAGGCTGTCAGGTTTCTCGCCTCGGCGGTTCATCTCTATAATCTGCTTGGCACGCTCTGCCGTGATGGTCTCCAAGTTTGCAGCGATATTCTTGTCGGTAGAGTAGGTGATAAGACCTGCAAGAATGTCAGCCTTGAAATAGTAGTAGTCGGCATCCAACGTCTGCAGCTGTACATCCTTAGGAGGCAACTGGCGTCCGGCTTCTACATAGTCGTCGACCTCGTAGTTCAGACAGCATTTGAGCTTAGCACACATACCCGCCAGCTTCTGAGGATTCAGCGAGATGTCCTGATAGCGGGCTGCCTGCGTACCAACGCTGACGAAGTTCTTCATCCAGGTGGCGCAGCAGAGTTCGCGACCGCAGGGACCCGTACCGCCAATGAGGCCAGCCTCCTGACGCGCACCAATCTGCTTCATCTCAATACGTACATGGAAGGTAGCGGCAAGGTCTTTGATGAGCTGTCGGAAGTCGACACGCTCGTCAGCGATATAGTAGAAGATGGCCTTGTTGCAGTCGCCTTGGTATTCCACGTCGCCAATTTTCATCTTAAGTCCCAGGCCCTTGGCAATCTGACGACTCTCAATCATAGTGGCATGCTCACGACTCTTGGCTTCCTGGTATTTCTCCATGTCTACAGGACGGGCGATGCGATAGACGCGGCGAATGTCGTCCATGGACTTCAGGTTCGCCTTTTTCATCTGCATCAGTGCTAGACGGCCTGTCAGCGATACCACTCCGATGTCGTGGCCGGGGTTGGCCTCGACAGCAACGATGTCGCCCTTCTTCAGTGGCAGGTTGTTGACATTGTGGTAGTAGCCCTTGCGGGTATGTTTGAACTGTACCTCTACCAAGTCGGTGGTATCGGTATTTCCTGGTACATCGGCCAACCAGTCGTAGGTGTTCAACTGACGATCCTGTCTACCTACAGCGTGCTTGCAAAGTCCGCGGTCGCAACCAGTCATAATCATGAGTTCTTTCTCCATATATTTCGTTTTTTTTCTTATTTCTGAATGAGTAGTACTATCATCTGCAGAGCCATATCGAAAAACACAATCTTGGCATTGGCATTCTGTCCGATGTCGCGGATGGCACGGTCAATGAGTTCCGTGATGGGCAGGATGTTGGCCTCGTTGATGAAGCGGGCGAAGTTGCGTGCAAACTCCTCTTCACGCTGTGACATATAGCAGAGGTCTTCCTGACGGAAGTTGTACATAAAATTCTCACGGATGAGTCGGAGGAAATAGGTGAGGAAACGCTTCTGGCGCTCACGACCCATAGATGCCAGCTGTTCGCTCCACTGTTTGAGTTCCTTGATTTTGCGTTGGTAGGCCAGTCGCATCAGTGCCTGGAAGAGATCCAGAAACAGTTCGTTCTCCGTGTCGGCAGTGAGCAGTTCCATCGCTTGCCGCCAGCTGCCGTTGGCCATGCGACTGATGCGCAGTGCCATGTCATCACTCAGTCCACGCTTGTCTTTCAGTGCCTGACAGATGCTCTCTGTGTCGATGCGCTTCACGTCAATGCGCTGCACACGACTGCGGATGGTCTCCAACAGTTTTTCCGGTTCTTCGCAAACCATGATAAAGATAGTCTGCGAGGGTGGCTCCTCTAACAACTTGAGTATCTTGTTGGCGCACTCAATATTCATGCGCTCCGGTAGCCAGATGATGCTGACCTTATAGCCGCCCTGACTCGACTTCAACGATAGCTTGCGGATCAGCGCGTCGCTCTCGCCGGCAGTGATGATAGCCTGTTGGTTCTCGCCACCCATCTGTTCCAACCAGTCTGTCATGGTGAAGTAGTAGCCGCTCATTACCATGTCGTGCCACTCCTTGGCAAAGTCGTCGCTGACAGGCTTGTGGTCGCTACCCATCGAAGGCAGTTTGATGGTAGGGAAGGTAAAGTGAAGGTCGGGGTGCTCCAGCTTGTCGACCATAGCAGAGGGCTTTTGGCCGTTAGCTGTTAGCAATACTTTGGCAAAGCCGATGGCCAACGCTTTCTTTCCACAACCTTGCGGGCCACATAACATCAGGGCGTGGGGCAGACGCTCCTCGCTAACCAGCTGCATCAGCCGCTGCTGTATGTCCTGTTGTCCTATGACCTGTTCAAACATTATAACAATCGTTTGGCTATTTCTGCTACCGAGTCGACAGCCGACACGGTGTAGAAGTGGATGTTATGGATGCCGGCATCATATAGTTCCTGGCACTGTGCCGTGGTCCACTCAATACCCAGCTGGCGAGCCTGCTCGTCGGTCTTGCACTTGACAATCTCTTTGGCCAGCGCCTCTGGAATGTCGCAGTGGAAGGTCTTGGGAACCACGGTCAACTGGCTGAGCTTAGCCATGGGTTTGATGCCGGGAACGATGGGGATGGTGATGCCCATCTCGCGTGCCTTCTTGACGAAGCTGAAATATTTCTGGTTGTCGAAGAACAACTGGGTGACGGCATACTGTGCGCCCAGGTCCTGCTTCTGCTTCAGATACTCCATGTCACGTTCCAGGTTGGGGGCCTCCTCGTGCTTCTCCGGATAGCAGGCTACTCCGAAGTCGAACTTCGGACCGGGGTGCTTGATGGGAGTGCCGTCAGCAAAGAAACCCTCGTTGAAGCGTACTACCTGCTGGATGAGGTCGGTGGTATGGGCATGACCGCCGGGAGTAGGCTTAAACTGGCTGTCCTCCTTCGCTTTGTCGCCACGTAGCAGCATCAGATTGCGGATGCCTAAGAATTGGAGGTCAAGCAGTTCGTACTCTATCTGCTCTATGGTCTGTCCGCTGCAGATGACATGCGGCTCTACCGGAATGTCATAGCGGTGCTGGATGGCTGCTGCTATGGCGATGGTGCCTGGGCGACGGCGGATGCGCTGTCGCTCATATTGTCCGTTGCTCAACTCCTTGTAGACATACTCCGAGTGGTGGGTCGTGATGTTGATAAAGGCAGGGTTGAAAACAGCCAACTTGTCGATGGTCTGGAACAATGCCTCCGTACCGTTGCCTTTCAGAGGCGGCAGTACTTCAAAGGAGAAACGCTTCTCACCGGTATTGAGTTTGATGTAGTCTGCTACTGTCATTTTTTTGCTTCTGAACCACTTATAAGCTACAAAATTAGTTAAAAAGTTGCAAACGTACAAGGATTTTCAGATAAAAATGCTACTTTTGTAATCTATTAACGAATCTATTAACGAAACAACCGATTAAAACTATGAAACGAATCCTTGTTGCAGAAGACAACGACAGCAATTATTTGCTGATGACCTTTATTCTCAAAGGACATTATGAGTTTTTCCGTGCCATGGACGGACAGGAGGCTATTGATAAAGCGACCACCGAGCACCCTGACATGGTACTGATGGATCTGAAGATGCCCAAGGTGGATGGGTTAGTTGCTACTAAACAAATCAAGGGTATGATGCCCAGTCTACCGATTGTTGCATTGACAGCCAATGCGTTCGATAGTGACCGCCAGCAGGCTATGGAGGCTGGATGTGATGCTTTTCTCTCCAAGCCCGTCAGTGCCGTTGACTGCCTGAAGACCATTGAAAAACTGATTAAGTAGTTCTGTGCGTTTCTCTTTCTCTTGACGACTGCTTATCGCTATAGGAGTCTATAGGGGGGTATTCTGTGCCCATAACCGATAAGGGTTTTTACGTAGCTGACTGTTGTAATAACGACGGTCACCGGTTACTTCTTTCCCGATGAAATGGGGGATAATGGGCTCTTCGTCGGTTGACGAGAGTTCCACCTCAGCCATGACAAGCCCTTCGTTGTCGCCAAAGAACTCGTCGACTTCAAAGGTGTGGTCGCCACTCTTGACGAGCCAGCGAACCTTGTCGATCAAGCCAGGCTCACAGAGCTTCATCAACTGTCGGGCATCATCCAGTGGTATCTCGTATTCGAATTCTGCGCGTGCCAAACCACCGACTTCCGAAGGCCCCTTGATGGTCACATAGGCGCGCTCGTCCCTGATACGGATGCGTACGGTGCGACCACGCTCACTGCAGATATAACCTTGTTGGATGTGGCTTTTAGAAAAAGCCTCGTGCTTGTACGAGTCGTCAAGCACGAGGAACTTACGTTCAATCTCCAGCGCCATGCTATGCCATCATTGAGAAGGTCCAAATCAGATAGATAATAGCGAGGACGATGAGTCCGCCAAAGATCCAACCGACAACTTTCTTACCTTTCTCTTCCTGCTTCTTGGCATAAGCTTCGCGCTTTGCGTTTACTTTCTTGTTCATAGTATTTAATGTTTTTAGTGATTAATTTTCATCTGTAACGGGAAACTCCATGAGGTATGCCTTGATGAAGTCGTCGAGTTTGCCGTTCATCACACCATCGACATCGCTGGTCTGGTAGTTGGTGCGATGGTCTTTGACACGACGGTCGTCGAAGACATAGGAGCGAATTTGTGAGCCCCACTCAATCTTCTTCTTGCCAGCTTCAATCTTGGCCTGAGCCTCCAGACGCTTCTGCATGGCACGGTCGTAGAGTTGTGAACGCAACAGTGCCATGGCACGCTCCTTGTTCTTGGGCTGGTCGCGTGTCTCGGTATTCTCGATGAGGATTTCCTCTTCCTCGCCCGTGTCGGGGTCGGTGTACCAGTAGCGCAAACGCACACCAGACTCCACCTTGTTGACGTTCTGACCACCGGCACCAGAACTGCGGAAGGTATCCCACGACAGTTTGGCAGGGTCTACATATACCTCGATGGTGTCATCGACGAGTGGGGTTACGAAGACAGAGGCAAAGCTGGTCATGCGCTTGCCCTGTGCATTATAGGGCGAGACACGTACTAGACGGTGGACTCCATTCTCGCTCTTGAGGTAGCCATAGGCATATTCGCCGCCCTCTATCTGCATGGTGACACTCTTGATGCCGGCCTCGTCGCCGTCCTGCAGGTTGGCAATAGAAACCTTATAGCCGTGTGCCTCAGCCCATCGCTGGTACATACGCATCAGCATCTGTGCCCAGTCTTGAGCCTCTGTGCCACCAGCGCCAGAGTTGATTTTCAGCACGCACTCCATGGGGTCTTCCTGTTGGCGTAGCATGTTCTTCAGTTCCAAGGCTTCGATGGCCTCGATGGCTTTCTGGTAGTTGGCGTCCACCTCCTGTTCAGTAACCATCTCCTCCTTGTAGAAATCGAAGGCCAACTGCAACTCGTCGGCAGCGGTGCGCACATCTTGGTAGCCGTCAATCCATTTCTTGATGGCTTTTACCTTTTTCATCTGCTCCTCAGCGCGCTTCTGGTCTTCCCAGAAGTCGGGAGCCTGGGTACGAAGATCCTCCTCTTCGTATTCCATCTTCTTCTCGTCTATTTTCAGGTACTTGTACAGCGCGTCGGCACGGTCAAGTACATCTTTTAATTGGTCTTGTGTAATCATATTTTATTCTGCGTACATCGCGTCAATCTCTGCTTTGTAGTTTTCGTTGAGGACGCGGCGTTTAATTTTCAGCGTGTTCGTCAACTCACCCTTCTCCATAGACAGGTGGTGGGGCAGTAGGGTAAAGCGCTTCACCTGTTCGTAGTGGGCCAGTTGCTGTTGGAGGGTGTCGATACGCTCATGCATCATCTCAATGATGCGCTGGTCGGCACAGAGCTGTTCGCGACTGTCGAAGGCGATGCCGTGTTCGCGGGCATATTCCTCCAACAGAGAGTAGACAGGTACGATGAGTGCTGACACAAACTTGCGCTGGTCGGCAATGATGCATATCTGGTCTATGTATTTGTCTACCAGTAGCTTCGACTCAATCATCTGCGGTGCGATATACTTGCCGTTGCTGGTCTTGAAGAGGTCCTTGATGCGCTCTTTCAAGAACAGCTCGCCATCTTTCAGGTAGCCAGCATCGCCGGTACGGAAGTAGCCGTCCTCGGTAAACGCCTGTTTGGTAAGATCCTCGCGGTTGTAGTAACCGACGGTTATCGTCGGGCCCTTGAGCAGGATCTCGCCCTCTTCGCTAATTTTGATGTCGATGCCTTCGATAGGCTGGCCTACCGAACCTACAGTGTAAGGTTCGCCAAGATGGTCGCACGTCACCGTTGCCAGTGACTCGGTGAGACCGTAGCCTACCACCATGTTGATGCCGATGGAATGGACGAATTCCTCTACATGCTCAGAGACGGCGGCACCTGCTGTTGGGAAGAAATGCGCATTCTCCAATCCCAGCTCCTTGCGTACCAGCGAGAAGACGGTGCGGTTCAGTACTCCGTATTCCAGATGCAGGGTTATTGGTGGTTTCTTGCCCTTGCTGAGGTATTCAATGTTATGGCGGCGACCTACCGACAAGGCATGCTTGAACAGTTTGCGCTGCATGCTGCTGGCATGATCAATCTTGTCCATGACACCCATATAGACCTTCTCCCAGAAGCGAGGAACGGCCGACATACAGGTGGGGTGGGTGTCGCGCATGGACTGCTGCACCTCCTGTGGATGCGTGTTGACAATCATCCTTGCTCCAGCATAGAGGCAGAGAATGGCCCAGCCACGCTCAAAGATGTGTGTGTATGGCAGGAAGTTCATGATGCGGTCGTCCTCGTTGACGGGTACACACTTTCCATTCGCAATCATGGCGGCATGGAACTGTCCGTGCGTCAGAATCACTCCTTTGGAGTCGCCGGTAGTTCCACTGGTATAGAGAATGTTGGCGATGTCGTCGTCGTTGGCTTGGCTTTGCAGCTTCTCCACTTCCGTCTGACGGGGCAGGTTCTCGCCGAGTTTCAGGAAGTCAGTGAAGTAGATGGCAGTGGACTCATGCTCGGAAATCTTGACCATCTGGTCAAAGACGATGATGCGTTCCAACGTGGGACATAGTGAGAAGATGCGGCGCGCCTTGTCGTACTGGTCCTGTTCGCCAACAAACAAAAAACGTATCTTGGCATCGTTGACCATAAACTGTATCTGCTGCTCGGAACTGGTGGCGTAGAAAGGGATGGTGACGGCCCGGATGCCCCAGGCACCAAAGTCGCACTCTATATATTGCACGGAATTCTGAGAGAAGATACCGATGTTCTCCTGTACCTTCACACCCAGATTCAACAGGGCATTACTGACCTGCTTAACGGTCGTCGAGACCTGATTCCAACTGAGCGATTTCCATTCCTTACCACCGAAATCCTGATAAATCAGCATCTCGCGGTCGCCATACTTCTTTGCCTGCTCATGCACCAGCACAGACATGTGACAATTTGCTTGCATAACTCTCTCTATTTATTAATTAGGTGCAAAATTACAAATAATTTATGAATTATGCATTATGAATTATGAATTATTTCGTATCTTTGCGTCGATTATGGATATTCAAGCATATACACAAGAGGCCGTTGGGTTGTTGAAACTGCTTATCAGTACGCCCTCCGTCAGCCGTGACGAGACGGATGCAGCAGACATTCTGGCCGATTTCATCGGCAAATGCGGACTGCCGTGTCAGCGTATCGGTAACAATCTGCTGGTATGCGAACAACTGGACACCGAGAAACCTACCGTCCTGCTTTGTGCCCATATCGATACGGTAAAACCTGTCAGCACCTGGACGCTTGACCCGTTTACGCCGACCATCGAGGGCGACCGCCTTTACGGATTAGGCAGTAACGACTGTGGTGGTGGTCTGGTCAGTCTGTTGCAGGCATACCGTTGTCTTCGTGGGAGAACCATGAAGTACAATCTGGTGTATCTGGCATCGTGCGAGGAAGAGGTCAGCGGTGCCAACGGTTTCTCTTTGGCATTGCCTCAGCTGCCAAAAATTGATGTGGCTATCGTCGGCGAACCGACTGGTATGCAGCCGGCCATTGCTGAACGTGGACTGATGGTCATCGATGGTGTGGCCCATGGCAAGAGTGGCCATGCAGCCCGTAATGAGGGCGTCAATGCCATCTATGAGGCGCTGGACGATTTAGTGTGGTTGCGCGACTACCGTTTCACCAAGGAGAGTGCACTGCTGGGGGCTACCAAGATGACGGTGACAGTGCTGAATAGCGGTACCCAACATAATGTGGTACCTGACGAGTGCCGCTTTGTCATCGACGTGCGCCCCAATGAATATTACGAGAATGAGTACCTCTTCGCCTTCCTAAAGAAACACATGAAGAAGTGTGAACTCACTGCCCGTTCCTTCCGACTGCGGTCCTCGCATATCGACGAAGAGCATCCGCTGATACAGCATTGCAAGGCGATGGGTATGCAGCCTTTTGGCTCTCCAACGCTCAGTGATCAGGCGCTGATGCCATTTCCCTCTTTCAAATTAGGACCTGGCGACAGTGCGCGCAGTCATAGCGCCGATGAGTACATCGGTATTAGCGAGATAGCCAATGCCATAGAAACGTATGTTCAGCTAATAGCTAACTGCTAATAGCTAACTGCCAACAGCCAACATCCCTCAACGCCCCAACCAACTCTCTGGGTTCAGCTTGGCAGTCTCCTTACGCAACTGGAACTGCAGAATGTTGTCGGTACCTACACGGCCTAATGACTGACGGGTACTGACGCGCTGTCCACGATGTACGTTGACGCTGGCCAGATTACAATAGACGGAGATATAGCTACCGTGGCGCACCATGACAACCATGGTACCACCGAAGCTGAAGACACCACTGACCTCACCGTCGAAGATGCTGCGAGCCTGGGCGCCATTCTCACCTTTTATATTAATACCCTTGTTGTCAAGCGTCACATTGTGCAGGCCCTCTACGTTGTACTGCCCGAAATGGCTGACAACACGATAGGGACCTGTGATAGGCATGGGCAGTCGGCCGCGGTTGCTTTCGAAGTTGCCACTGATGCGGACATCCTCTGAAGGTGGCGTCATCGGCATGCTCTCTGCTTTGCGCTGGGCAGCGACACGCTTCTCCTCAGCCTCACGCACACGCCGCTCAGCTTCCTCGCGGCTCTTCTTGTCTTTGGCAGCCATCGCCTCGGCACGAGCTTTCTCTTCACGGGCCTTGGCCTCGGCAAGTTCACGCTCACGGGCTGCTGCTTCTGCACGGCGGCGTGCTTCTGCTTCCGCACGGGCTTTCTGACGGGCCACCTCCTCAGCAATGAGTCGGTCAATCTGAGCATTCAGTGCAGCATCTTTCTTCTTCTGCTGGGCTATGATGCTCTGGATGGTTTTCTGCTCTTTCTGCAACGACTTTACCACGTTCTGTTGTTCAGTCTGCTTGCCCTCCAGAGCTTGGCGCTCACGCTCACCCTTTGCCAGCAACTGTGCCTTATGGTCCTTGGCAACGCTGATTTCGAGGAATTTGTTGTTGACCTCTTCCTGCTGCGCCTTGACCTCGTCTCCTTGCACATGCTGGTAGGCCGCATATTCTCGCATGAAGCGCAGGCGACGGAACATCTGCGCAAAGTTGTCAGCACTGAAGATAAACATCATCTGACTCTGTGCAGAGCGGTTGCGGTGCATGTAGCGCATCGACTTGACATACCGTTTTTTACAGTCGGCCAGCATCTTCTGCAACTCCTCCAGTTGTATGCTCAGCGTCTCGATTTCTCCATCAAGATGGTTGATGTCGTGGCGGATGGTATCAATGGTACGGCGCTTGCCGGCAATCTCTGTGTTCAGAATCATCAGGTTCTGCAGGCGCTTCTTGACGTCCTTCTGTGTGTTGGCCAGTCGACGCTCCTGCTCCTTGATCTGTTGCTGTATCTTTTTGCGCTCCTTCTCCAAAGCCTGTACCGTGGTAGGCTGTTTGGTAGACTTGGTGCTCTTGGCAGACTTCTTGGCTTTGGCTTTTTTCCCGGTGGTAGCGGTCTTCTTAGCCGCAGGCTTACGACGCTGTTGAGCCTGCGGTGTCAGGGTAAAACCCAATAGAAGTAAAAGTATAATGCCTATTCGCTTCATCCCTGCTGTTTAGAGTGACATAAAGCGACGCAGTATTTCGTCGACAGGCATCTGGCGATATTTTCCGGAGAGTACCGTGCGGGGCTCCCAGTCTTCGTCATTACCAATATAGTTGAGTATCATCTCCAGTTTTACTTCTTTGTCAGGAGTGCTGAAGCTTACCTTGTGGTCCATGGGGAACATCTTGCGGTTGCTGGCCTTGAAGTTGCCATAGTCCCAGTTGAGCTGGTAGTTGCCACGGAGGTAATTGTTATAGAGCACGTTGGCCATCTTGATGCGAGCCGTCTCGCGTTCTGTCAGCCAGCGATAGGACAGAACGTCGTTCTCAAAGGAAACGATGACGTCATTGTCGACACCGGCATCGGTGGTAAACTTTCTCAGGTTCCTTTCTGTCAGACGCGACTTGCCAGGCTGGAAGAGTTCGTTCCAGAACAAGGCCTGCAGCATGTAGAAGTCGACACCGCTATGACGGAAGAAGTCCAGCTGCGCATAAGGTACCTTCAGGTACTGCTTGTTGATGCGGTCTACGATGAGCACATAGTCCTGCGTAAACTCCAGACGGCCGGCTTCTACAAAGCCGAACGCCATCAGTTGCAGTCGGATGACATCGTCGCGTTTCATCTTCAGATTGCCCGTTAGTGTCATCTGACGGTTGCCCAACTCTACGGTGAATTTGAGTTTAGAGGTGATGAAACGCGTTGACTGCGCATTGTCTGTTACCTTCTGCAGATAAGCATCTTTCTCCAGCGTGTCTGGTATAGCTGTTATTGCTGTTGCAGTTGTCGCTGTTGTTGCTGTTGTTGCTGTATCAGGTGTTGCGCCTTTCGGCTGGCCCGACTTGCGTCCCAAGCCCCGACTACTGCCGCACGATGCTGCCAGTATCACAGCCATAGCCATTGCGGTCATCTTCCAATAACGTAGTGCTTTCATTCTTTGACGTATTTTTTGAGTTTGATTTTCCGTGTTAATATCTGTCGTCGGTCGTCCTTGACCTCAGAGTCGGCCGATGCACGCTCCAGCGCCTTTTGCCAGAACTCGACAGCTTGCTCCTTCTCACCGGCATGGTAATAGATGTCTCCTGCGTGTTCCAGTAAGACGGCCGATGCGTCGCTGTCGTTCTCCAGCGTGAGGTCTATATATTTGCGGGCCTCGTCATAGCGTTTCTGCATGAAGAGTATCCACGCATAGGTGTCCAGGTAGGTGGCGTTCTTCGGTTCTGCCTTGATGGTGCGGAACGACATGCGCTCGGCCTCATCCAGTCGGATGCCTTTCTCGCTGAGGTAGTAGGCGTAGTTGTTCAGACAACCAATGTTGTCATCTTTCCATACCAGACAGGAGTCATAGGCGGCAAAGGCTTCCTGTTCCATACCCTTCTGGTGCATGATGTCACCCAGCACGGCATAGAAGTCGCTGACGATTGCTGGGTCGCTGTCGCTGTTGATGACGTCAATACCATTCTGGAAGGCGTTGAGGGCGTTGTCAAGCTCTCCCTTTTGGTAGTAGGCAATGCCCTGATAATAGTAGAAGGCCATCTCGTCGGGGTTGTACTGGCGGGCAGCCTTACATAAGTCAATGATGCGGTCGCGGTCTTCAGCCTGCCAGGCATAGTTTACCAGCTGCATGCGGACGGAAACATTGTCGGGCGACATCTCCAAGACCTTTTCCAATACCAGGCGAATGCTGTCATTGGGCATCTTCTTCATGTTCATATACGATGCACAGAAGATGGCCATGTCGCTGTCGCTCTCCGGCATGTCCAGCAGTCGGTGGAACAGCTGCAGCACGCGGGTAGAGTCACCTCCAGTCTGTTCGCTCTCGCCAATGACCTGTCGCATCAGTGCCACACGGTCGTCTGTCGTGGCGTTCTTGTTGAAGAGCACACGCTCTATCATATTGTTGGCATTGACGGAGTCCTTCTGGTCGTTATAGTAAGCCAGCAGCGCCATCTGTGCGTTGCGGTTTGACGGTTCTTCCTTCAGCACCTTCTCATAGATGGCTACAGCCCTTTTCTTCTGGCCGTTGATATAGAGCGTGTTGGCATAGAGGCAACGGTAGTTGTTGTCGTTGGGATACTGGTCGGCCAGCATCTTCATCTCGGCAATGGCTGCCTTCTTGTCGCCCTTTTGCGAGTAGAGGTTGCTCTTGGCATACGACAGACGTTCGCTCTTGCCCTCAATCGTTTCCAGACGTCCCAGCGTGCGGATGGCATTGTCGTAGTCGCCCTGCTGCTCGTAGAGTTGTATCAGCAGTCCTAGCACGTCTTCGCGGTCGCGACTCTTCTCATAGAGTTTCTCCAGAGCCACAATGGCTTCGGGGTATTTCCGCTGCGTCAGGTATGTGTTGGCCAGCGTCTCCACATAGGTCACGTTGTCGGGTTCTAAGTCTACGGCACGCTGGCAGTATTTCAGCGAGATATCTTTCTGTTTCAGCGCTGCATAGTACTGTGCCAGATAGTAGTAGGCCTCAGAACGTGTGGAGTCGATGTCGATGCAGTGGCGAAACAGGTCGAAGGCAGCATCGTTGTTTCCCTTCTCCCGCTGACAGATAGCATCCAGGAAAAAGGCATCATAGCGCCTTGCCGTGTCGTCTTGTGCCATAGCACTGATAGCCATGACACATAGCATGCCTGTTATGTAACACCACTTCTTCATTTCACTCCTGTATGGCCGTAACCGCCTTCGCCGCGTTCTGTCTCGTCGAGTTCCTCGACAACAACGAAGTCACCCTGCTCATGGCGGGCTATCACCATCTGCGCGATGCGCTCACCGTCGTTGACGACGAAATCCTCCTTCGACAGATTGATAAGTACCACGCCAATCTCTCCACGATAGTCGGCATCGATGGTTCCTGGTGTGTTCAGCACCGTCAGTCCATGTTTTAGGGCCAGTCCGCTGCGTGGACGTACCTGTGCTTCATAGCCCTCTGGCAGGGCGATGTGCAGACCTGTAGGTATAAGGCGACGCTCCATAGGATGCAGCGTGATGGGCGCATCGAGATTGGCGCGCAAATCCATTCCGGCACTCTGTGGTGTAGCGTATGCTGGCAACTGCTGGTGCCCGCGGTTGACGACTTTAATTTTAATCATTTCGAAACGTTTCGTATTAAATAATGTGCAAAAGTAGTCATTTCTCTCCAAACAGACAAATAATTTCTCATTTTTCATCTCTAATCTTTAATTTATTGTTACCTTTGCACTCATTATGGAGTGGAAACAACTTATATCAAACAAGCGACTCGGTCAGGAACAGCGCCATACGGAGCGCCATGATGACCGTTCGGAATTCAAGCGTGACTACGACCGTCTCATCTTCTCGGCACCTTTTCGCCGCCTGCAGAACAAGACGCAGGTGTTCCCCTTGCCGGGAAGCGTCTTTGTGCACAACCGTCTGACTCATTCCCTTGAGGTGGCCAGCGTAGGTATGTCGCTGGGCAACGATGTGGCTCAGCGCCTCATCGAGCAGCGCCATCCGGAATTGCGTGGTACGCTGTTTGAGGAGATAGGCCAGATAGTGTCTACCGCCTGTCTGGCCCACGACCTGGGTAATCCTCCCTTTGGGCATTCAGGTGAGAAGGCCATCCAGACCTTCTTTACCGAGGGACCTGGTCGTGCACTTCGTCAGCAGGTGTCACCAGCCTTCTGGGATGACATCACTCATTTCGAGGGTAATGCCAACGCCTTCCGTCTGCTGACCCACCAGTTCAAGGGTCGTCGCCCTGGCGGTTTCGTGATGTGCTACTCCACCATTGCCAGCATTGTGAAGTATCCCTTTGCCTCGTCTGCTGCCAGCAAGAAGGGAAAGTTCGGCTTCTTCCAGAGCGAGCAGGATACCTACAAGCGTATTGCCGATGAAATGGGCATTATTTGTGTTTCCAAACCAGGCGAGCCCCTGCGCTATGTGCGCCACCCGCTGGTGTATCTCGTGGAGGCTGCTGACGATATCTGCTATGAGATTATGGACTTGGAAGATGCCCATAAGTTGAAGATTATCACCTTTGAACAGACGCAGCGCCTGATGCTCGACTTCTTCGACGAGGAGACGCAACAGCATATCATGCAGCGTATAGAGAGTGAACAACTCACCGATAAAAACGAGCAGATAGTCTATCTGCGTGCCTGCGTCATCGGTAAATTGGAGAACGAGTGTGTCAACACCTTTATTGAGCACGAGGACGAGATACTGGGTGGCATCTTTACGGGCAGTCTCGTAGACCATATCAGTCCTTTGCAGCGTGAGGCCTATCGTCGTTGCGCGGAGTTTTCCGTGCAGTACATCTACCGCAGTCGTCCTGTACTCGATGTGGAGTTGTCTGGTTATAAGATTATGGAGACACTCATGCAGCAGATGGTTGAGGCCGTCATGCACCCCGACCGCTACTATTCGCAGCAGCTCATTGGTCGTGTGTCCAGCCAGTACCATATTGACGACCCCGACCTGGAGGTGCGCCTCATGTCCGTCATCGACTACATCAGCGGCATGACCGATGTCTATGCCCTGGACGTCTATCAAAAGATTAACGGTATCTCCCTTCCTATTATTTAGGCACCTGCAGCGTGAATCGGCAACCGTCGTGGTAGCTTGCATCGTATGTCAGGTCACCGCCTAAGCCTTGTGCGTGGCGCTTAGCCAGTGGCAGGCCAAGGCCCAGACCTTCGGACAGGTCGTCGACTTTCATGAAGGGCTTGAAAATCATGTCCTGTGCTTCACCGCCAATGCCAGGGCCAGTATCTTCTACGGTAAAGAAGATATTGGAGAAAGTCTCAGTGATGCGTAGCTTGATATGCTGGCCGTCAGAGTATTTGGCAGCATTGAACAGCAGCTCACGGAGGGTACGCATCAGGAAGATGTAGTTGGTCTTGATGGTGATGCTGTCCGACACCTCGCTTTCGAACTGGATGGTGGTCTTCGGGAAGCGCTCCCGTGTATAGTCGATACACTCCTTGCCGACGATGTTACATACCACCTGGTCGTTCCTGTCGGTGAACAACTCGTGGGAAGTGCCGTATTCAGAACAGTCGGAGAGCATCTGTACCATGCGGTTCAGATGGATGGCATTGTGCGTCATGGTGTCGATGACGTCAGCCAACTCTTCCTGTGGTATCTGACCATTCCCCTCCTGTGTTGCCTTGAGATTGTCGCCAAGCACATCGGCAAATCCCATGGTGATATTCAGCGGTGTGCGCATCTGGTGTGAGACGTTCTGTATAAATGTTGCTTTCTTCCTGACAGCCTCTTCGGCCAGCGTCATGGCCTGCGCCAGTTCCTTATTATGCTTCTGGGTCTCCTCGGCAGTCTGGTGAATGCTGCTCACAGACTCATGGAGCGACTGTTGCATGACCACAAAACTGTTTTGCAGACGTCCTATGACATCTTGTCGCTTAGAGTGGGGGATGCCATCGTCGTAGTGGCCGTCAACAATCTTTTTAGTGAGCACCAGCAGCTGGCTGAGGGGCTTGACGGTCTTCCTGGTTACCAAATAGCAGATTCCCAGTATGAGTATCAGACCGACGAGCAGCAGACCGCTAGCCCAATAGAGCAGCTGGTTGTAGCTCTTCAGAATCTCGTGTTTCGGACATACCAGGGCGAGGTTCCACTCCGTGCCGGTGATGGCATTACATACGACAAGGTTACCCTTCTCCTCACAGCGTTCGTCATTCTTTATAAACCGGAAGTAGGAGTGGGGCGTCGGCAACTCTGTCTCGCTGATCGCAGTGGCCAGCTTTTGGAAGGCAAGGGTGGCAGTGACGACTCCTTTGATGGGGCCTCCGTCAGGACGAAGGGCCTTGGAATAAGTGAAGACGGTGTCGCCCGTAGCAGTGATGCTCATGGCACTACCTAGCGTAATTTGTGCGATTTCAACGGAATCTGTAGTGATGTGACAGGTGTTGACGGTGCGGTTGAGAAGGGCAATGCGGAGACAGATAGACTGTAACGAGTCGGCGCGGAAATGCTCCTCCATCAGCCAACTGTTGGAATTGATGGCGTTCTCTACCAGATTGGTAGTACTCTTGACACGCTGTGTGGCGGTGTTGAGCACGCTGGTGACCTGCTTCACGGTCTCTTGTTGAATGATGCTTCGTGAATAGAGGAACAGGATGCCCAGCGCCAATACGAAGATGGGCGCGGCAGCCAGCGTGATACCAATGCTAAGCTTAGCGGAGAGCTGTCGACGAATCTTATTCATGGGCATCCTCCTTTCCTGTCTCCTGTTCTGCAGAGTCTATCATGTGGCCAAGCAGTTCAATAATCGTCTTTCCCTTCTGGTGGATGGCACTAATCTCTTCATTAGCCTCCTCAAGACTGATGGTATGATAGTTGTTGCAAAGGGTGTTCACGTGATTCATGAGGGTGTCGGCAGGTTCCAGCATCTGGTAGGTCATCTGGTGCAGGAAGGCCGACTTCATGCGGTTTGCCTCCTGGGCCTTTCTGTTGGCCTGTTGCAATTCTTTGCTGCGCTCCTTGAGCTGGTCGTTCATCTGCTCCAACTCAGCCATTCGCGTGGCCAGCGATTGCTGTAGCTGCTGGAAGTTCTCCTGCAGCTGTCCGACCTCGTCATAGCGCTCTGTGTCAGGGATGGTACGGCTGTAGTCACCTTGGCTGATTTTTTGTGCTGCCCTGGTGAGCATATTCAGCGGCAACAGCTTACGGTGGGTAAACAAGGTGCTGAGTATGACGGAGAGCAGCAAGCCCACAAAGGCGATACCTATGACGAGATAGAGCAGGCGGTTGTAGTCGCCAAAGATATCGTCTTCCGGATAGATGACGCCTACGCTCCAGCCGAGGTGGTCTGTGGTGCGCCCAACGACCTGATGGCGTGTGAAGGGTTTGTAGACCACATACCAGTTACGGTCATCCATGATGAAGGGCTCCTGTCCACTCTCGCCGCCGACCATTGCCTTGACGACCTTGCGCATAGAGGGGTCGCTGTCTTTGACGAACAGGTTAAACACGTTCTGCTTGGTCAGCTTCTCTTTGTCGGGGTGAACGATATACGAGCCGTTGCGTCCCAACAGTATGCTGTAGCCGTTTGGCGACGGCTTGGCAGCCAGCACAATCTCTGAGAGCAGCTCAATGGCGATGTCTACCGCCAGCACTCCGACAGTCTTGTTGCTACGGTCTTTGATGGGCAGACAGAAGGTGGTCAGTGCCTCGTCTTCCGTATCTTTGTTCTTCAAGGGGTCAGTCCAACAGGCATGTCCTAAGGTCATGGGTTCGGTATACCACACCTGCTCCGTATAGGGACGGTCGGTAAACGTGTTCTGCTGTATGAGTTCCGATGCAGCATTGGTGGTCGTGCTGTGTCCTTTGCGGTGGATGTAGGCCATGAAGAGCTCGCGGCCAGGGTAATAGTAGGGCTTGAAGACGATTGCACAGCCTACTATATAGGGGTTACATTCTACCAGTCGGCGACTGTAGGTCAGCATATCGTCGGGTCTGTCAAGATGCGCCGCCATCTCCCAATAGACGTTGCCTGCCGACTGTTCCACGCTGAGCAGGATGTTGTCGATGTTCTGTACCGTCACCTCCAGGGTCTGCTCGGCATTACGCATCGCCTTCTCTCTTAGTGTCTGGCGCGAGATATTGAACAAAACGGCCAGAGATACCAAGAGCAGCAACGCAATTACACAGGCAACTTTTAAGCTAAGTCTAAGTGAAAGCGTATGGTAGATTTTCTTAGGCAGCATTAATTATTCTTAGGCAGCATTAATTATTATAGTGTTATAGCTTAGTGGTGCAAATATAGCAATAATAATGCTTCATACATCCACGAAGCACACTATTTATGAATAATTAACACTTTGGCGCGCCTATCGTCTGTCAATTCTTGCGCAGCGACTTGATAATGCCTACATAAGCCAGCAGGATGACATTCATCATCAGGGCATAGACAATGGCAGGGATAGCCATCACGTCGTTGGCAAAGACGAAGGGGCTGCTGGCTATAGAGATGGCCTGGGCAGCATTCTGCATACCTATCTCTATAATAATGGTACGCTGCTCACGTCCAGAGAGTCGCATCATCCACGATAGTGCTACGCCACCGCCCATGGCCAGCAGAATCAGCACCGTCATAGCCAGTCCCAGTTGTGGAAACTCGCGGACGATGGTCTCCCTGTTCTGTATGAAGAAGATGCTTGCCAACAGTATCAGGGCAGGGAAGGCCAGCTTCTTCAGCACGCCGTGCATCTTGCGGGCCAACTGTTCACGCCACATCGCTACTGACAGGCCGATAACGATAGGCACCAGCATGAGTACGATGTTCTGCACCAGCAGGTTGCCTACTGGCAGGGTTATCGACTGGTTCTCGCCCACCAGTCCGGTAGCATAGCTCATCACCAACGGACCCGTAAACAGCGTGATAATGCTGCTCAGCATGGTCAGCGATACCGACAGGGCTACGTCGCCGCCTGCCAGCATAGAGAACACATTGCTGGAACTTCCGCCAGGACTGCATGCTATCAGCATGACTCCTAAGAAGAACACAGCCTCCAGTTGGAAACCGAAACCGATGGCAAGGCCAATGAGTGGCAATAGCAGTATCTGACCTGCCAAACCTACTAATATAGCACGTGGACGCTCTACTACCAGACGGAAATCTGCTGGGCGCAGCGTCAGTCCCAAGTCGAACATTAACAGGACGAGAATGGGCAAAACAATAAATATCGTATTCATACGGTGTGCAAAGGTACGGATAAGTGAGCGAAATGCCAAATTTATTTGAGCATTTCCGAGCGGTAGTACCTTCGAACGCAGTTCAAAGGTAGTGCAAACCGAGAGAAAAACCAAATAAATTTGAGTTTTTCCGAGGTGCAGCCTACTTTCGAGCTTTCGCTCACTTATTCGTAACTTTGCCATCAAAGATGGCGAACTTACTCCGTCTCGGCAAAAAAAAGAATGAATTCTTTTTGTTTTGCTCTCGACTTTTCGTAACTTTGCAGCGGAAAAGTTGCGCAACAGCTCACGCTCGGCAATTGATGTATGCATGAGACGTCATTGGACAGAATGAAATTAATCAAAAATAAACATAAAGTAAGACCATTAAGAATTTTATTTCGCGCGCACGGCCTCGGCGCTGGACGCAACGCGACGGGCAGCAGTGCTGCTATGCTTTTGAAGTCAAATGACTGAAGTTTTGTTCCATATATTCAATACGGCAACAGTTATTGGTTGTCTGTTATTTGGCTGGGGGGTGTTCTTCCATGGCCGCCGCTTTGGCAGCGATGTGCTGTTGCTGCGCCGTTTTGTGGCAGTGGTTTTCACCTGCTTTGCCTTGTTTCTGAACAGTTCTTTCACCATTCTGCGCCCTGAGGGTGTCGAGGTGTTTGCCTCGCGGCCGTTGGGCTTTCTGAGTATTTCGTTCATCATCCTGGCTATGGGCGGTACGTCTATCATGGGGCGCAAACACCACTGTAATTTCTCGCTATGGGTGCTCATGATGGCTGTTCCTGTGGCTTTCCTGTTGCTCAATCTGGTGATGGTGTCTTCGGGCAATTATCATCCATTGTATCAATGGAGCGAAGTTTTTGATTTCCGGCGCAGTCAGCCTGTCTTTTATTTTGGGCGTTTGGTGTTTGTATTGTTCCTGCTGCTGTTCTGGCTGCTGTCGGTAGGTATGCTTGTCGATGCTTTCGTGTTCGACTGCCGTCAGCGTGCTGCTACTCCGCTTAGCGACGATGCCGAGCGCCATTGCGTGGAGCTGCGTTTCTTATTCCTTTGGGCGGGCCTGATGATAGGTGGTTTGGTGCCGATGTGCTTTAACAGCATGGTGCTATATGTCATCTATAGTATTCTGGTGACTGTCGCCCTGATAGGGTCGGCGTGGGGCTATTATCGTCTGGTGCGCTTTCTGCGTGCCCGTACCGATGGTCGTCTGGCCTCAGTGCTCATTGCCCGTCGCCTGCCTATACTGTTGACCATGGAGCAAGGCGGCACCACCGAATGGGGTGTGACTTTGTTGTGCAACCCCTTCTTTTGTGGCAACCCATCACTCGACAGTGTGGCACAGGCCCTGGGTGTAGAAAATAGCGACCTGTCTGATTTTCTGAGCCAGCAGGGTGTCAACCTTGTGGCTTGGGTGAGTGACCAGCGCTTGCGCCACTGCGCCCAACAGATATCCACCACCCAGCGTAAGATCAGTGAGATAGCCGAGACTTGTGGTTATCATGATCTGCCCACTTTTTCACGTGCTTTCAAGCGCCAGTTTGGCATGGCTCCCAGCACCTACCGTGAAAAGAATATCGATTAAAAAATCATAAATTCATACCCTAAATGTGGTATTTGTAAGAAAATTTGGGCCCCTGCCAACCTTTTTTGAGGCCCTGCCAACCTCTGTTTTGATGGTTTTTTGTAATTTCGCGCCCCGGATTAACCATGATCCGTACATTTTTTATATATCAATATATGTCTTACTTTATTCAACCATCTAATCAATTATGTCGGGCAAAAAACGTCTTATCAAAAATGCCCATCCTACCGTCCGTAAAGGACGATTGTTATTAACCCTGCTCTTACTGCTGCTCACCGCCACTACGACGTGGGCCGAGAACGTGAAGCTGACATCATCCACATCCACCACAAAGTGGACAGACGGCAACACTTACGTGACCAACGGCGACGTGACCATCGCAGATCGTATTACCGTCACGGGCAATGTGACGCTCTTCCTCACCGACGGCTATACCCTCAGCGCCCCTAATGGCATCGAGGTGAGAGTAGGTAACTCTCTGACCATCAAAGGCGGCACTAACGGCACTGGTACGCTGACCATTGAAAAAAATGGAATTAGTAGAGCCGGTATCGGAGGCGGTTATAAAAAGGTCAATAATGTTAAATATCCAACCCAATACGGCAATATCACCATCAATGGCGGTATCGTCAACGTCAAAGGTGGTGCTCAGAGCGCTGGTATCGGCGGCGATTCTAATAGCGAACTCGACGGCAACGGCACCATCACTATCAACGGCGGCATCGTCAACGCCACGGGTGGTAACAAGGCTGCTGGTATTGGTGGTGGCAATTGTAGTTATAATAATGGTGCCTATGGCGGCTGCGGTATAATTGTTATCAACGGTGGACAGGTGACTGCTACCGGCGGCGACGATGGGCCTGGTATAGGTCCGGGCAAAGGCGCCGCAGACAAAACCAGCGGCTCGCTGGTTCTCGGCTGGACCAACGGTACGGATTTCATCCAAGTCACAGGTGGGAATTCCAGCAGAGCCTATGGCTTCAGCAACCGTCTTGGCAGCATCAGCTTCGCCGAGGGCAAAAAGTTAAAAATTGTAGGTGGTGGTGAGGCTACCACCGAGAATATCAAGAACCAGGTGAGCTTGACACTCATTCCTAAGGGCAGTGAACAATACCAGCTTTCTGCTGCCACCATTTCGGGCATCAGCGCCTCGTACGATTTGACGGGCAGCTTCCTCGACATCCCCTTTAGCGTGATCGATGCCGAAGGAAATACGCTCACACTGGGCACTGACTATACTGCCACGCTCGGAACGACATCGCAGGAATCGACCACCATCCATATCACCGAAGGAGGTAAATACACGCTGACCATCAATGGTATGGGCTTGTACGCTGGTTCGAAGTCCATCGACTTCGAGGTTATTTCCATCGGCTTCAAGAAAGATGCCAATGGCGATGACTACATCAATATGCCAAAAACAGGCATTTATTATTATGCCAACATCCCCGAGGGCGTAAGCTCGTTTAAGGTGTATGATGATGGCGGCGCTAAGGCCCAATATAGCAACTCTTATGATGGCGGTCTCGTTCTAACTGCTCCCGACCACTATGTCCTGCAGCTCACCGGCACGGTGACGGCGGAAGTGTGGGGAAAAAAACTATGTGACTACTTGATGGTGTATGATGGGGTGTATGATGGCGTCTCTACCTCCGCACAAAAGATTGGCGACAAGTATGGTAGTGATGAGTCAGGAGAGAACATCGGCACGCTCATCAGCAGCGGTAAGCAGATGACACTCACCTTCCATAGTGACCCCTCCGGACAAAGAGATGGCCTCGACCTGACGGCTACGCTGAAGAGAGATCTCGGGAGTTGTGTCATCGCTGATATAGATGACCAGACCTATATAGGTTCTGCAATCGAGCCCGCTGTGGTGATTACGTATAAGGGAACGGCACTTGTGAAGGATGTGGATTATGAGGTGACTTACAGCGGCAATACGATAGTAGGTACAGCAACCATCACTATTACCGGAAAGGGGAATTATGCTGGAAAGACATCAAAAACATTCACCATCGTTAAGGCTACACCCACTGTAACCGCTCCGATAGCAGTCGCAGACCTTGAATATAAGGGCTCGGCACAGGAACTTGTAACTACAGGAGATACAGACTTTGGAACTCTGCTCTACAGCCTTGACGACGAAAATTATTCAGAGGACATCCCAACAGCAACGGATGCTGGAACCTATACCGTATATTATAAGGTAGAGGGTAGCGACAACTGGAACAAAGTAGAGGCTCAAAGTATCACGGTAATAATTGATAAGGCAACGCCTTATGTTAAAACGACTCCGACGGCAAGCGCCATTACTTACGGTCAGACGCTTAGTGACTCTGAGCTAAATGATGGTGTTATACAGATTAGTGAGAATATAGCAACAGAAATTGCAGGAACATTTTCATGGTCAAAGAGCTCTGTAAAACCATCTGTGACAGATAGTGAAAATACAGAATATGGGGTGACATTTACTCCGAATGACAGCGAGAACTGTAAATCGGTGACAATGGGTGTTACTTTAACGGTTAATAAAGCAACACCAATAGTAACTGCACCCATAGCAAACACTTTGATATATAACGGTTGTGAGCAGGAGCTTGTAACAGCAGGTTCTACAGACTTCGGGACCCTGCTTTACAGCCTTAACGACGATACATATTCTGAGAACATCCCAACTAGAACGGGTGCTGGAACTTATACTGTATATTATAAGGTAGAGGGTAGCGACAACTGGAATGCGGTTGCAGCGCAGACGATCCAGGCGACCATCGTCAAGGACGTGACCTGTAGTGATATCAGCATCACCATTCCAGAGCAGACCTACACAGGCAGTGAATTGACACCTGTCATCACCATGAAGGATGGCGAGACTGAGCTCACTGAGAACACCGACTACACCGTGACTGCTCCGAGTGGCACGATTCAGGACGCTGGAAACTACACCTATACCATCATCGGCCAGGGCAACTATAAGGGCGAGACCACGGCGACATTCACCATCGCTCCTAAGGCAGTGACCAATGATGGCATCAGCATCGACACTCCTTCGCAGGAATGGACGGGCAACGAATTAACACCCGTCATCACTGTGAAGGATGGCGAGACCGTGCTCGTTGAGAATACAGACTACACCGTGACTGTTCCGAGTGGTCCAGTCCAGGATTCTGGCGACTATACCTATACCATCACTGGTCAGGGGAACTATGCAGGCTCAAGAGAGGCTACATTCACCATTAAGGTTAAGCAGGTTACCGTTACAAACGACAAGAACGAGGATGTCCCTGCTGCTACAGGCGACGCTGAAATCACAGAGGATCAGAACGGAACGACACTGACACTCATCACGCCTGCTGAGAATGCTCAGCCACAGACGGTAAGTATTCCGCAGGCTGTAGAGGTAGACCATGTGGACATAGACCGCATCTTTGTATCGGGCAAGGCTTGTACGCTGTATCTGCCGTTCAGCATCGCTGCCGACAAGATTGCGGGTGGTACGTTTTACACGTTTGCGGGTGTAGATATGGCTGTGACGCCTTGGGAAGTGCAGTACACTCCTGTTACGACGGGAGACATCGCGGCGAATACACCTTATATCTTCTTGCCTGATGATACGGAAGGCGGAAAGATTGTGGTGAACAACGGTTCGGACAAGGTGAGCGTCTGCACGGCTAATCCACATACATCCACACAGGGAGAATGGAACTTCATCGGCACCTATGAGCGCATCAAGTGGACGCACGATACCACCGATCCTGAATACAACGATGTCCGTGAGGCAGAGATTGGTAACATCTACGGCTTTGCCGCCGAAGAGGTTAGCGGTGCTACCGTCGGCCAGTTTGTGAAGGTGGGCAACAACGTATGGATCAACCCGATGCGTGCCTATCTGAAATATAATGAAGTGCTTTCAGCCCCCAGTATGGACGGTGATGCAGCATCAACCGAACTGCCATCGAGCATGAAGGTGGTCATTGTGAAAAACAATGGCGAAACCACTTCTGTCAGTGAAGAGTTAAGAGTGAAGAGTGAAGAATTTGCTCCCGCCACAGAGTGGTACACACTGGATGGACGCAAACTCCAGGGCAAGCCAACAGCTAAAGGCATTTACATCCATAATGGCAGAAAGGAGGTTGTAAAATGAAGAAAGAATATATAGCTCCCCAGATGGAGGTTTATCGTCTACAGGTACAGGGCCAACTGCTGAATTATAGTGACGCTGCCCTCGGTGCTCACGAATTCGTACTTGAAGACGAAGACGATATGTGATTCAACAAATGACGTTAGTATCGTACATAATTATTTATAACAAAAGAAAGGACAAAACTTCAATATGGGTTTTGTCCTTTCCTTTTTAAAATAGATTATGATGCTGCTTGTATTTCATGATATTAACTATTTAAACAAAAAAGTCAATTTTTGTTTTGTATTTTGCACACTTATTCGTATCTTTGCACCGTGAAACGATGCGAGCCTGCTTTCGCTCGGCAATTCAAACTTGTTTGATTGCCCTCGCTTAACCGCAGCCTTGCAGGCAGAACTAACAGAACAATCTATGAGACGAATTCTTATTATTGGCCTGACGGCTATTGCTTTGTCTGCAAGTGCAGCACAGAAAAAACTTATCGAGACCTTCCCTATTAGTAGTGTCAGACTGACTGATAGTCAGTTCCTTCGTAACCAGCAGGCTGACATCCACTACCTCTTGGCATTGGATGCTGACCGACTGCTGGCGCCCTACCTGAAAGGTGCTGGACTGACGCCTAAAGCCGAGAACTACACCAACTGGGAGAATACTGGACTGGACGGCCACATCGGCGGACACTATGTGTCGGCACTGAGCTATATGGTGGCTGCCACAGGCAACCAGGAAATCAGTGCTCGTCTGGACTATGTGCTCAGCGAACTGAAACGCTGTCAGGATGCTCGTAAGGATGGCTATGTGGGTGGTGTGCCCAACCCCGACGAGATATGGGGACAGATAGCCAAAGGCGACATCCATCCCAACTCCTTCGGACTGAACAACCGCTGGGTACCTCTTTACAATATCCATAAAATCTATGCCGGTCTGCGCGACGCCTACCTCATCGCAGGTCGCCAGCAGGCCAAGGAGATGCTCGTCAAGTTGACCGACTGGATGATTCAGGAGGTCAGCAAGTTGAGTGACGACCAGATACAGCAGATGCTGATCAGCGAACATGGCGGACTGAACGAGACGTTTGCCGACGTAGCTGAGCTGACAGGCGACAAGAAGTACCTCAAGCTGGCTCACCAGTTCAGCGACCAGCGCATCCTGCAGCCGCTGATGAAGGGTGAGGACAACCTGACGGGTAAGCACGCCAATACACAGATTCCAAAGATTATCGGTTACAAGCGTATTGCCGACTTGGAGGAACTCAGCGACTGGGACCGTGCCGTCAAATTCTTCTGGGACGTGGTGGTCAACCATCGCAGCGTCAGCATCGGTGGCAACTCTGAGCGTGAGCACTTCAACCCCACAGACAACTTCACCAGTCTGCTAGCATCAGAACAGGGCCCTGAGAGCTGTAATACCTATAACATGCTGCGACTCAGCAAGATGCTCTATCAGACCACTGCCGATACCCACTATATCGACTACTACGAGCGTGCCCTCTACAACCATATCCTCTCGACGATGAACCCCGTACAGGGTGGCTTCGTCTACTTCACCCCCATGCGTGCCGGTCACTACCGCGTCTACTCACAGCCGCAGACCAGCATGTGGTGCTGTGTGGGTACAGGTATCGAGAATCCTGCCCGCTACGGTGAGATGATTTATGCCCACGAGGGTAACGACCTTATCGTCAACCTCTTCATCCCCTCTACGTTGTCGTGGAACGGCCTGACCGTGAAGCAGGAGTGTCGTTTCCCGCAGGAGGAAGGCACCACCATTGCCCTTGAACTGAAGAAGGCCCGCCAGATGGCTGTGAAGGTCCGCAAGCCGGCATGGGCCAGCAACGTACAGGTCTTGGTCAATGGTTCACCCGTCGACTATCGCATCCGCGAGGGCTACCTCATCGTTGACCGTCGCTGGCAGAATGGCGACAAGCTGCGTGTGGAAATGCCTATGCACCTGTCAGCGATGACCACGCCCGACGGCAAACCGCAGTATTCATTCCTCTATGGCCCCTTCGTGTTGGCTGCCAAGACAGGCACCGACCGTCAGGACGGACTCTTTGCTGACGACAGCCGCGGCGGACATATCGCCAACGGTCCGAAGGTGCCACAGGCTCAGATGCCTGCCATGATAGGTACTCCAGAGGAGATTATGTCGCACATCGCTCCCGTGGAGGGCAAACCGCTGACCTTCCAGCTGAAAGGACTGACGACTCCCGCTTATGAGGGCATCCAACTGGTACCCTTCTACCAGCTCTACGAGTGTCGTTATCAGATATACTTCCCGCTTTACTCTCAGTCAGAATGGGCTGCCAAACAGGCTGAGCTGGCAGCTGCCGAGAAGGCCAACATGGAGATGGAGGCCAAGACCATCGACAAGGTGTTCTGCGGTGAGCAGCAGTCGGAGAGCGACCACTTCTTCAAGTCTACAGGTGCCTGGAATGGCTACGACGAAGGCATGCACTGGCGTACTGCCCGTGGCTCTTTCTCTTACCAGCTGAAGGCACAGGGTGCCAACGTACTGCGCTTGAAGGGCTTTGCAGCCTTTGAACGTGTCGTCGTCAGCATCGATGGTCAGCAGGTCGACACCGTCCGTCTGAATGGTCAGGGTTTGGCTATTATCAACCTGCCCGCCACCCTGCAGAAGGAGAGCATCACGCTGACCCTCGCCGCAGAGCAAGGCAAGCAGACGCCTCGCATCCACGAGATTCGTCTTTGCAAGTAATTATGGGGCAATTATAAACTCAGGATCGAAATTTGCTGTTTGGGGTTACTGTAAAGCCGCAATCTGCTCAGGAGTCAACTTGCCGGTGTCGATATAAGACTGCTTGATGGCATAGATTTTCTGCTTCATGTCTTCAGTCATCGTGTAATCCCACTGCTTGGCTTCTTCGTTGCTCACGCGCTTGCCACCGTTGTTGTGGTTGTTGTCAATACAGTAGAACGGCATATCAGGATGATGCTCTTCGATGTACTCCACTCGGCCCTGGAATTGTGGGAATACCGAGATATAGGCCTCACAAGTCACTGCACGGTTCGAACTGATCAGTCGCTCCATGCAGTTGGTATAGCCCGTCTCGGCATCGTTATAGACAAAGATTAGGGACGACTCAAATCCTTTCTTGTCCATATCCGCCACGACCCCGTCGAAGTATTTCACATTGTTGTAGGCACCTTCAGAGACCACACCAGCCTCTTCAACCAACTTCTTCAGTTCAGGATTGTTGTTGATACTGGTTGTCTTGCCGCATCCGTACATGCCCATCGTAAAGAGGATGGTCTTGTTGTTAGCCGCGGCGGCGCGGTCCATCAGACGAACTAGCACTACGCTGTCTATCACCCAGCCGGCCTCCCTGTAGTCGAAGACGTTCAGGCGCGTATAGCCGATACACTTCAACAGGTCTCTCGTCATGTCGGGGTCGAGCAGATTGCCGCAACTGGCCATATATACGTTCACCAGCGAGTCGATATGCGCTTTTGTCCACACCACGGCAGCTTCGCCTTTGAGAACAAGGGGCTGTTCTGGTTTAGGAACATAATTGTCGTCCTTGCTACACGACGTCAGGGCTGTCGAACTGCTTATGGCCAGGACGAGGGCCAGTATCAATACTTTTGTATGTTTCATCATTCGTTGAATTTTTTTGTTTATATGGTTTTGCTACCTTCCCCAGAATGAGTCATCGGTGGGGAGGGTGCCGTCAATAAGCAATTCGTCTTCGGCAGAGAGACTACTGTTGATGGATGTCACACTGCCAGCCAACAACGTCTCGCAGTACTGCAGGTCTACAATCTCCTGCTCTGGCTTAACATATATTCTTTTCATAGTCTTCTACTTTAATTACTTAATCACTGTCTTTTTGCCGTTGTGGATGTACAGGCCTTTAGCTGCTGGCTTGCCCTGGAGTTTGCGTCCATCGAGTGTGTACCAGGCTCCCTCTCCTTGGGAGAGGGCTGGGGTGAGGTTCAGGCTCGTAGTCTCTCCTTCTCCAAAGTCGATGTCGAACGATGTCAGTTCGCGGGCATTGCTGCCATCGCCAATCTTGAAGTAGGCGCGGCAAGCACCAAGGTGACCTTCACCGCCATAGCGCATCGTATTGTTGTCGCCCAACAGCAGGATGCTCTTCTCAGGTTCTGAGCTGAAGGTCAGGGCATTGTAGGTGCCGAGGAAACGCACGCGCTCGTCGGTGGTGACAGAGGTGGTCTGCGTGTCGTAGCAGCGGTCGGTCGCGTCGATGATCACGTCATGGAAGACAGGATTCTCGATGTTTGTCGCAGCGGCAGCCCACTTAATGATATAAGGTGTGCCGGCCACGAGTGTCGTGACAGCGTCGCCAAATGTCAGCTTCAGTGTCGAACCATCAATGCTGGCTGCTGTCAGCGGACGAGCTACGCCACCAGCGAGTGCCGAACCGTCGAGCACGAGGTCGAAGGGCAGGCAGATGGTATTCCACATACCGTCCTTATAGAGCGTACGGCCACTGAGAGTGACGTCTGCTATGTAGCAGTTGGCATTGCTGATGTTCGTGCTGTTGTCGCCAGCATTGGCCAAACTGATGGTGGCAGAAGCCCAATAGTAGTTGCCGCCGAAGAGGATGCCGTGCTCGTAAACTTTTACCACGCCGTAGTCCATCATGAGAATGCTGCGGTCGGTCGGGAGGGTGGCAGCAAGGCGTGTCTGCTTACCCTGGGCGGCGCCCATGGTCTCCGTATAGTAGCTATTGTTGATGGTGCCTCCGCCACGTACGAAGGTGTTGCCATGGTTGATGGCCGTTTCGCTCTGTGCCATAGGAATGTTAGCCTTAGGAGCATAGAGCGAGTTAGTGACATTCACCTTGTTGCTGTTGGCATACCAGCCTATGAATCCGCCGCACAATGTGGTGCCGTTAGTGGTCAGCAGGCGACCGTCGTAGACGCAGCCCGTGATGTTCACGCCATGATTATTGCTATACATTCTGCCCACGATGCCACCATGACTGCCATTGCCATCGATGCTGCTGTGAATGACAGTGCTGACGTGACAGTTGGTAATGTTAGTCGTACCTTTGACTTGGGCGACAAGTCCTCCGGCAAAATTACTGCTGGTATAGATGTCGCCTGCCACCTTCAGATTCTTGATGGTGCAACCATAGACATAGCGGAAAGGTGCACAGAATTGTTCGGTGAAAGGCTCTGAGGCGGTACCTTTGTTGAAGGTCAGCGTGTGGTTGTTGCCGTTGAACGTGGCTCTGAACGTATTATTACCGTCTGTGCCCACCATCTCAGAAACGTTGATGTCGGCATCCAAGCGTATGTGCTTGTTGACATAGCCATTGAAGCTACCATTAAAGTAGGCGATATTCGTGGCAAGTGCATTCCAGCCGTCAGCATTGGCGATGATGTAGGGATTCTGCTCCGTACCCTCACCGGGGAGTACCTTCGGCATCTTATCCCACTGTGGGTAGAGGATGAGTGCTTCTTCGTTAAGCACCAGCGTAGCGTCGGGCGCATAGTGGGTTCCGGTGCCATTAGCATCGGTGTTCCATCTTTCTAACTGGAGATTATCGTGTTGAGGAGCATAGCCTGCCAGACTGACCATGCTGCCCTTGATTTCTTGATGGTCTGTTGTATTATTGAATGCGATGTCCTGCACCCTCAACGTTGCTAAGGAGGCTGTTCCTTCGTTGGTGTAGCCCGTGTGGTTCTCTTTGGTGTGATAATAAACGATACGGGATTCGCTGTGGGAATCGTTGTTGAGTACTGGCTCGTTGTCAGTGCCTATTTCCTGTCGCCAGACAGCGTTGTCGACGCCATTGTTCAGCAGATAACAGATCTTACCCCGCTGCAGGTCGAAGTCATTCGTAGTGGTGACCTTATAGCAATGCTCGTCAGCGCCAATGGACTTATTATTGCAGAAGTCTTTGTCTGTATTCAGAAGCAGACAGTTAGTGACGGTAGCTCCATCGTCCATGGTGCCGACAATGGCGCCTGGACAGCCCATAATGGAGGAGTCAGTACTCGTCACTGTGATGTTCTTGCCACGGCAGTAGGTGATGTGGCCCGTGCTCCCCAGATGTCCGGCGATAGCACCCGCCTGTGAATCGCTATTCTGGTAGGTGACGGTGATATCCTCCATAAAGAGACGGGTCACCGTGCCAGTGAGGTTGGTGAAGAGACCAACCTGAGTTCCATCGGACGTGATGGTGCCATTCTTGATGGTATATCCGTCACCGTCATAGTGTCCTGCAAAGCCCTTACCGCCATCTATGGGGGCGAGGGTTGCACCCTGCAGGTCAATGTCCTCTATCTGCTTGACATAGAAATTGGTATTTTCAGCAATCTGGATATAACCCCTAAGCGTTTCCAGGTCTTCTACAGTTTCTATCTCGTACGGTTGGCTTTCAGTACCCGCTCCCAGTTGAGCTATTGTAGTCGCAATGATAGTGGCTGTGAGGTGCAGACCATCGAAGTTGTTCTGACCATCAGTGACAAATTCTATCGTCATCTCTCTGCCCGTACTTACGAGTCGGCCAATGCTCTTCTCGACGTTATCCGTCGTGCTGACAAAGACATGACCAACACCGCTGACTTCGGTGGATTGACCATTGGACATGATTGCACTTGAAACGTCACCGTTACGAACTATCATATAGTCGCGTGCCTGACCGCCGACCAGCGCCTCGGTAGAAACGGTACCTGTCAGGGCAATGACATGGTCGGCAGGAGCCTTCAGCGTAAGCTTTCCGTTGTAGCCAGAACCGTAGGCGCCGTAGCCACCACCGTCATAGATATTGAAGGAGGGTTGACTCTCGGGCAGCTCCGCGGTGAATGTACCTGTAGCAGGTACCATCAGATCCCACTCGGCATAGAGCGTCTTACTTGTTTCGAGCGGCAATATCGCGTCATTTTGTGTGTAGTGCGTTCCTTTTCCGTTAGCCTGTGTGTTCCAGCCAGCAAATAAGTAATTATTTCGCGTCGGGACGGCACCACCCCAAGTAGCGACGTTAGATGAGAGATTGTAGTTGGGTACATAGTACCTGTCACTGGCCTTGAACACATCCACCGGCACAGCGGCAATATCGTTCCCCTGGCCATCCTTATAATTAGGATTCAGCATAATTACAACGTTTTGAGGAACGTCATTGGTGTTGGTGTACAACGTCTGTACTCCGAGGGTGTACTTGTAAACCGGCTGGTGTCCGCTGTTGAGGATGGGGACGAGGTCGGTCTGTTCATCTGGTGTTTTCTTGATATTCTGGCGCCAGACAGTGGTGGCAGTGCCGTAATCCGGTGAGCCATCGAGCAGGTGAGCCAGCTCGCCCGTCTTGAAGCGGAGGTCGGCGACATTCGCTTCGGAATTAGTGATGTTACTGAAACCGCTTTGTTGGTCGGCACACAGGGTGGCGCCGTCGGTAAAGATGCGTATAGCAGTTGCGTCACTGCCTATGTTGCCCACGACGTAGCCGTAGCGCCTCAAGCCATCGTTCTGTCCCAGAACAGTATTCTTGTAGCCATAGCTACTTTGGATGCTAGCATGATCTGTCAGTTCGCCCACCAGGGCTCCCACGACAACGCCCAATTTGTAGTTGTAGTTGACCGTGCATCCCCAGGCATAGCAGTTGAGCAGCTGGCCGCTTTCAGTCATCTTGCCCGCGAAGGCTCCCACACGGTTGATGTCATTCTCAGCCGTAAACGTGCTGGTCTCGATGCCGAGATGCTCGACGGTGCCGATGATGTTGTTGAAAAGACCTAAAGATTCACCCGTGCAGTCGGAGAAAGTCAGGTTCTTGATGACATAACCACCGCCGTCATAGTAACCCTTGAAGCCGCTGGTGCCTATACCGATGGGGGAAATAGGCTCCGCTCCCTTCATGTCGATGTCGGCAGTCTGGAGAATATAGAAGTCGCTCCACCTCATGGTTTCGAAGGTTTCGCTAATCTTCTTCAGGTCTGCGGGGCTTCCTACCTTATAAGGATTCGTATCAGAGCCAACAGGTTCTGAGCTATTGGTGTTGGCTAAGTTCCTGATGTCGCGGTAGTCGTTCGTATAGTTGGAGTTCCGCTTGAATACCAAGGCATGGTCGGGCGACAACACTGGCGTGGAGTCGATGTTGCGGGTGTCACGACCAGAAAGGGTGATGTTTTGGAACCACACGGGTGTCAAGTTGTCATTTTGTGGGCTGTTATTCAGCCTATGGCAAATCTCACCGCTGGCTAAGGAAGAAGCGTCGACGCTGGGGGTGCTTTCAACGATGGTACAATAAGAATCACTACTTACCAGCGCAGCTCCGTCTGTGTAGCATCGCTCGATACGGGTGCCACTCTTCGTATCGCTGCAGATGGATCCGGTTCTGGAAGCTGTCAGCGAGGTATTGACGACAAGGCAGTTCTTGATGACAGCCTCATCGAACATATCGGCAGCAATGCCTCCCACGACACCGCTAAGATTGTTGTTTGCTATTGTGCAACCCTTGACGAGGCAATTGGAAATAACTCCGTTGCCAATGATACGTGCGGCGATACCTCCTGCTCGCATACCCTCATTTCGGTATTTGACAGTGGTATTTTCCACGCAGAGACGAGTCACAGTACCAGAAACGACGGCGAAGACGCCTACCACGCCATCTGTTTCTATGTTACCATTGCGGATGGTATGTCCACCACCATCGTAGATACCGGCGAAAGCGCGTGAAGCACCAATCGGTGTCAACCCTCCATTATTCAAGTTGAAGTCGACAGTCTGGAGGAAGTGCATACCGGTAGTATTGTTGCTATTTGAGAAAGTGGCCACCTTCTCAAAATCAGAAACACTGTTGACGAGGAAGGGATTGTCGGCTGTTCCCTTTCCTGAGAGCACACTAAAGAGGGAGCCGATGGTCTCGTTGGAATAGTCCGCACCATCGTAATACACACGATGATGTTCGTTGTTGAGCAAGGGGAATGCGTCAGAACCTAGGGTCTGGAACCAGGGACCGCCATGAGATGCCTGGTCGTTCAACTTCCAGGTTATCTCACCGCTTCGCAGGCGCTCATAAGAGACGTTAGCTTCGCTGTTCGTCTGCTGGTTGTAACCGTTACCGCTCAATGGACCACTGGTAAAACACTTGTCCACCTGGCAGTCGTTTCCAATCAAACTGGCAATACCGGCGATATAATAATTTTCGTTCAATGCGCCCCAATTGCAATGGAGGGTACTCAGCGTCTCCAGGCAATGGCTCATGCTGGATGCATTGGTCATTTCGCCCACCAAGCCGCCAGTGTAGGTGGCTGTGATGGTATTGCTTGCTGCATAGCAGTCGCGTATCTGTGCCGTCGTTGTCTGCTCCAGGTCACATCTTAGGAGCATACCGGCTATGGCTCCACCGCGTGAATTATCCCTGGAAGTCTTAAAAGTACAATCCTCGGCTCCTAAGTGATGGATAGAACCTGACACCTTACCAAAGATGCCGAAGGCATCATAATTGCAGCTGGTATTAGTAGCTTTGATGATGCGATAGCCGCCACCATCATAGTCTCCCTCGAAGACTCGTTGATGTCCAATAGGTGTCCAGTTGTTACCGGTGTTGTTGGTAATAACTGAAACGTCGAACTCTCCCTGCTGCTTGAAGTAGAGACCGCGCGTGTTGCCGCCTTCATTGACATAGTTGGCAAAGTCTACCAGATTGTCCGCTTCGATGATGAAGGGATTGCTTTTTGTTCCAGCGCCATGCTTGAATAGTTTGTCTTCTCCAATATAGTCCTGCCATGTAGCATATAAATTAAGAGTTGTACAGGATATATTGATTTCATCGTAGGCTGCACTCCAGTCACCTGTACATCCATTGTTGTAGTACCATCTGGTTATATATTTATCGGCCTTGGTGAGTCCCAGCTGATAAGTTGTCGGTATGGTGAATTTGGCTGTGCCGCTATTCACGTTCGATCGATAAGAAGCAGTAACAGTCTGAGCCGAGCCACCTACGACATTAAACTTCACGACGTAGTTGTGGAGATCATCAACAGCCATACCATTACTAGCACTGCCACATCCGCCACCAGCGCCACCGTCATGCCATTTGTTATTATCATCCCAGCCGCCGTCCCAGCCGTCATAACCACTGCGCGAGTCTCTAAGGTTAGATGCTCTATCAGCAGCATCGTGAGGGTGAGTCAGTTGAACAGAAGCACCGCCATCAGCCGATGTGCCATCACCATTTTTACCTCCACTGCCGCCCTTAGCACCAGCATCATGGTATTTATTAGCAGTACCTGAGAAATGAGTAAAAGTAGTGTTACCAGCGGCACCACTGCCACCGCCGCCACCACCGCAGCCACCGGTACCGACGCTGTAGGCTTCACCACCACCTCCGCCGGCACCGCCACCGCCACCGCCACCAGCAAGATACAAATTTGCGCCTGGGTGTGCGGCAGCAGAGGAACCTCCCGAGCCACCCGAGCCACCATAGCCTTTGCTGCCACCATGGGCTTCTACATTAAGGCCGAATGTCTCATCAACATAGAGCTTGCCCATGGCAGAAGCCCCGCTACCGGCGCCACCGGGATTACCATCAACACCCTGTACGTCTGTCCAGGCCGCAGATCTGTGTCCAGGACCAGAGCCTCCATTGCCACCATCTCCACCGCGTGTGCCGATACCAGCACCGGCACCACCGCCGCCGTTGCCGCCGTCGCCGCCGTTGCCGCCGTGTATATAATTACCGGACTCAGATTGACATGCATTGCTTCCGTTGCTTCCGTTGCTGCCATTAGCAGCGTTGCCACCGTAAGCTTCCACCTTGCCTTTACCCATCAGATAGAGCGTACTACCTGATGGCAGTTCAATGCCTGCACCGGCACCGGTCTGACCAGAGGCCTTGCCGCCAATGGCTGTGAGTGTGACTCCTTGGGGGATGTAGAGATATACCGTTGCACCACTGGCTATGGTCAGTCCGCTGCCGGTATCGCCGTTGGAGAAAGTGATGTTCTCAGTGACATAATAATGTCCCGAAGAAAGCGTATAGCCTGTAGAACTTCCATTCGACAAATAGGTCCAATCGTTCATGGTCGATTTCTTATCCATCTTTGGCACAGCCTGACCGTCGAAAATCTCCCACGAACCAGCCTTATCAGTGTTCATGATGTTTACAACCTCGCTCTGGTCGGACTTGTTATAATAGGTCATAGACGTCCAACCGTGATGGGTCACGAGGGCAGAACTCTTACTGTTGCCCCACCAGGCATTCCAACTACCTGTGGATGCATTATAGTCGATGCAGAATAATTTATAATGGGTATTCTTGAAGTTGCTCTGATCACAGATACGGTGGAAGGTCCAACCGCCTCCATTACACCATCCGACAATGGAACCTGCATACGAATCACTTTCTTTTCCATTGGTTTCAAGACTGCCATCAAAACGACAGTCATTCATATACACACTTGCATAATCTGAATGACCTATGATGCCTCCGGCATGGGTCGCGTTTGATGCTTTCACATCTGTCGATATCCACACACAGCTAACATTAACGGTGGAGGAGCCTATAACTTTGCCAATCAGTCCTGCGGAATGGATACCACCCGTGATGGTGCCCTTCACGTGCAGGTTCTTGATGGTGGCTTCTTTCACATAGCAGAAAAGCGCACATGGCTTACCGTCGTTGCGCCAAATGTTATTAGCAGTTATCGTATGGCCATTTCCGTCGAAGGTACCATAATAGGGGGTGTCTTCGCCAGTTCCTATACCACCACTCGTGGAGAAGTCGGCCTCCAAACGGGCATCGACCCTATATTGACCCTTGGCATTCGCCACTGCTTGTCGGAACGCATACCACTCGGTATCATTATGGATGGAGAAAAAGGTTTGAGCCGCAGCCTTTTCAATGCATAACGTGCTGCCGAGGCTGAGGAGCATCGCCAGTGTATATAATATTTTTTTCATCGCTTGTATATTTTGCGTCCTTTTTGAACGGTAATACCTTTATAGCTTTCGTCTACGCGCTGTCCGTTGAGGTTATAAGACTTAGAATCATGAACCATGAACCCTTCACCCTTAACCGTATCGATTCCCGTCGACGCTCCTGCTGGGACGAGGAACTCTATGCTTACCCGATCGCCCAACAGCGGCAGGAGCTCGTAGGTCTTGGCATTGAGCAGCGTGAGACAATAGCTCATGGGTGCCGTAGTACGTGTGTCGTTGGCAGTGGCATAGCTGAACGACTGGTCGTAGTAGTTGTCGTTGAACATCATGCAGCCATATTCTGCTAAGTCGGCATAGCGCTCAGGTGCAGGCAGATGCCAGATGTCGAGACGGTTGTCGAACGAGGCACACCAGTAGTGTGGCATGTCGAGGTCTGGTGAGTCATCTTCGTCATAGTCCTCGTTGGTCTCTTCTTCCTCCATCATCATCTGCATGAGTAGCTCTTCAAGTTCTGCGCCGGTCTGGGCGTCCACCAGCGGCTCGGCATCGGAACGCTTGGCACGTACCAACAGAGGGAGTGCTGAAGGCAGATCCATGCGACTGTCGGCCATCATATAAATGAGTGATACGGCAGACAATGGCGAGTCACCATCTTCACCGAGCACCTCACCACGGATGTCAGTCAGGTAAGCCACGTCGTAGTAGTCGAGCATACGAGCTGTGATGCTCTGAGGCTGGCGCGGGTCAAGGAAGATGGGCTGCCAGCCGTCGGCCATGACGTCGGCGAGTCGGCGTGGAGCAGCACTGGTGGCAGGTGTCGCATTCTCGTTCTTAGCCCACTGGGTCTCCGCGTACCTGACGTACTTCTTGGAAGCCGTGCTGTAGAACTGCAGGTAGAAGCGGTTAGGCTGAATGGGGGAGGAGCCGTTGGAAAGAACAAACTCCTGTTGTGTGCCATTCCATACATACATAAGCTCTGCGTCTGCGGTCTTGGCAGGAATGGTATCGTAGGTGGCAAAGAAACTGCCGATATCCAAGATGGATGCATAGCGTGCCACGCGATGGTCGGAGGTTGCCTTGATGGTGATAGGACTGCCGTCGCTGTTGCTCAGCACGTAGGTTCTTTCCTCACCGTCGTTGCCATTGCTGACCATCCAGGGCTTGTTAAACTGATAGTCGACGGACTGCGGTGTACCAGAGAGCGTCAGCGTAATGGCCGGTGAAACATCTGGCTTGCTGTCTTTCTCTATCACCTCATGATAGAGGAACGTGCCGTCGCCGGCCATCTGATTGAATGCAAACGGCAGTACCCACGGCTCCAGATTCTTCGTGGCTTTACGTTTATAGATAACCTTGTTGACCTTGACATCACTGGTGCAGACAAACGGCTCGCCGTCAGTGATGGTGAGTTCAGCGAGCGACTGACCATTGCTTACCGTCTGGCTATTGCTGCCTGTGACGATGCGAGCATCGATTCTGTCGAGAATGCCCTGTGCATAGACCGGATAGTCCTGGCTGGCAGCATTGGCCTTCGTACGCAGATTCTGGCACGCATCGGCCGTTGGCGCAGTGCTGATCCAGTCGCAGTTTTTAAGCTTTGAAGCGTCGCTGTAAACGTACAGTGGACTATTGTCGAGAACCTGCACGTCCTGATTGGCTTTGCTGACAATGCTCAAGATGCCCGTGGCAGAACAGTGGTCCACAAGGCTGCCGGCGCCTTCGTTCTCATAGACCAGCGCGGCAATGCGGTTCTTCTTGGATTTTTTCTCCGCTATTCTCGTAATCTCGCCACAGAAATGACAGTTACGGATGGTTCCCTTGTTCTTGTTGGCAATGCCGCCGCAATTCTCGGTAGACGTTACGACACCTGCCACGCGCAGTCCCTCGAGCAGCGCACCCAACCTGATGGTGTTGAACAGTCCTTGGGTGGAACCCTCTTGGTGGAACCTGATGGTATGACCGCAGCCATAGAAGGTGCCTTTCAGGTCGATGGACTTTCCCCAGTTGTTCAGGTCAATATCCCTTGCCAGATAGAAGATGCCTTCCTGGTCGTTGATGCTGGCAAACTGGCTGGCGGTATAGATGAACCTACCCTCCTTGATTTGAGGAGTAATGAGGACATCATGACCGGGCATCGTAAACGAGAAGATATAGACATTCTCGGTATTGTCAGTGAACGGGCACTGGAAGGCGTCGCTTCCGTCAGGTGCCGAAATGGTAATACTCTCCAGGTGGTTGTTGCCGGATACACTCACGGATGCGGTGACCACGGTACCGGCATTAGCCGTCTCATTCGAGATGCTTACCATGCTGGTGTTGGCAGGCAGTGAGAACTGGATGTTATAGCCGCCCACATACTTGTTCTTGATGCTGGCAGTGAAGACGTAATTGCTCTCCGGCACATTCTTGAGCGTTTCAGCCAGAGCGGCAGGCGTCGTCGCTGTCACACCGTTGCAGAGCACCGCTCTTGCGTTGCCGGCATTGGGCACATAGTAGTTGCGCTCAATGGTGACGCTGTCCATGTCGTTGCATATCATATAGGCACGGCTATCGCCATTGACAAACATGCCACTGAAGACGTTGTCCTTGATGACGCCACTTTTCTCCTGATTGGCTACGCCATAGATGGTCCGGGCATCTAAGCCGTCGCAGAGGACGTGGCAGTAGGCGATGGTGCCTCCCTCCTTGTTGGCACCGTTCTGTCCGGCAACACCGCTGGCGCCGGAAAGAGCCTTCTCATTCTTCACGGAGCCGCTGACCTCGCAGTCTTCGATGATACCGTTGTTTAAGACGCAAATGGCACCCATATAGTTCTCACTTTCATCACCCGTCTTGCTTCCCTTCACATTCGCGGTGACATAGAGATGGCGAACGGAGGCTTTGGGCTTGACGGTGTGGAAGAGGCTGGTATTGCCTCCGTAGGTGATACGGTGGCCGTTACCGTCGAAATCGCCTTCCAGTACGATTTGTTTTTTGTCCCATTGGTTACCCAGATTCAGATCGTCATCAAGACGGAACGTTCCATAATGCTTCGAGATGCTATCTATCTGTGCGGCCGTAGTGACAGGTACGATAAACTCGCCTTTCAATGAGAGGAAGGCGGTAGGCATGACAAAGGAATAAGTGCCTGCACCTGTGGCTTGATCGACCTGCTCTTCAGTAAACTGTACTGCGTTGGCAGGGATGGTCCTGATTTGCTTTAACCGGCTACCGGCTTTTGGGGTGACCGTAACAACAACCTTGTCGCCCTTTTTCGCATACACCTTGTCGATTGCAATCTTGCCGCCGTAATAGCTCGTGAGCAGCACTTTCTGCTTGTCAACATACGGAGTTATTTCGATGTCGTCGTTGTCTTGCTTGACATAGCGGAAGTAGGTGGTACTGGTAGCGATGTCAATAGAGTCTGGCTCCAGATTTTCTTCGTCACCGATAGGTATTAAGCCATCATCATCCTCTTCTTCATCTTCCTCTTCACCACCTTCCTCATTGTCTTCTTCGCTCTCTCCAGAGGAGGAAGGAGCGCACGTCATCTCGTAGACGGCATAGCCCTCATCGGCTTGTCCTTTGATGAGGATGACATCATCCTTCATGGCCTTGATGGTGTCGCCCTGTTCCTTGGTGACAGTGTTGAACAGTGTCACGTTAGCATGAGCATTCTTGGCGAGAGTCACCGTGCCTAACTCGCCAGACGGCGTATAGTTGATGGTGACGTCGCTCTTATCCATCTTAAAGATAAGCACATCTTCGCTTTTGATGGTGTCACCTTGCGTGGGAAGCAGCAGACAGAGGTCGTCAAACATCGGACCAATATAGCTACGCTTGTTCTCGTCGTCGGCCTTGGCTTCTACAAGCAACTTCAGCTCGCTGGCTTTGGCAGCGACTGTGCCGACCTTGAACTCAGTGATCCAATCCTTCTCCTTTCCTTCCGGGTCGGCAACAACCAGGGTCTCCGACACGTCATTGCCGCTGGCCACGATGCTTACCTTTGCCATCTGGGCCCTGCAGGGATTGACGCTGGCAATGGCCGCAATATTCAATCGGTTATTCTGCTTGGCACTGGCGGGGAAAGACATCTGGGTGAGGTCTACCGTTTGCGACATGCTGTTAACACCACTGGTGCGCCAATAGTTGTTGCCAGAGGAATCGGTAAATACCTTGATGGGAAGTTGCTGACCGTTGTTTTCGGTGGTATCGTCCCAACCATCCATGCCCTGGTCAGCGAAACTGTTCTTCAGCGCATTGTGGTATACCAGCAAGTCTTTGGGATTGCCTGTCGTCTCGTACTGGACACTGAAACTCTCAGGCATCATAAACACCACGGGGATTTGCTGGTTGGTGCGTGCCACACCCGGATAGCCGGGAATCATCTCAGGCATGTAAGCCGTTACGCGATGGGTGTTCTTAGTGTCGTTGATAGTGACATTATATACTCTCTCATCTCCTATCGTAATCGTGACATCCTTCAAGTCGACTTTCATCCGATAGACGGTTTTCCATCGGCCATCGTCCATCCGCTTCGGTGTTTCAGCAAGCCACCATGACTTGCAACCTTCGAAGGTGATGTTGGCAGGGATATAGCCTTTCTCAGCAGTCAGGATGACATCGACCTCTTCACGCGCTTTCGGGGTCGCATTACCGAGGGTCACCTTGACTTGCGTGGTATCTCCTTTGATCTCAATATTATAATTCTTCTTGCCAAAGACGGGAGTGACATGCACGACATCCTCTGCGTTGGGCATGTAAATGATAATGGAATCCGCACATCGCTCGATAAAACTCGTACTGAGATTGGTGACTTCCACATCCACCAGTTCGTGAGTATTCTTTAAATCTTTATGGATTTCGGGCTTCAAGACGATAGGCATCTTGGGAATATTCTTTGCCACAGCATAGTTCGTCTTTTCCTCGGCTAAGCCATACGTCGGCATTAACTTGCATTTGGCGTCTTTGTCCTGATGGATTTGCAACTCACGCAAGGTTACAAAATAAGCCCACACCTCCACATCTGCCGCGGGCATGGTGAATTGGAATATCTGCGACGAGTTGGCACGGTCATCCGGATAAGTACTCTTATTCTCTGCCAGTATGGGGGCAGAAAGTCCGCCATTGGCATTTCGGGTGGCATAGTAAACACCCCTCGACATGCCAAAGCCTGCTTCAGGAACACAATAGACCTTCACTATAGAACCGGCTACGACACTCTGGTCGGGCGTTTGGACAGTTCCATTTACCATGGGGTTAGCAGTGCTGGGCATTACCGAATATGATGATGGCTGTTGTGCCCATACTCCGACGGAGAACAGCAGCAGCGCTACACTAACGAAGAGTGAGAAGAAGTCTTTTTTCATATTTCGATTTCTACGTTTCTTGTTACGAGTTTCAGGTATCAACGTTTCAGGTATTTTTCACCCTGATAGATGTAGAGCCCGTTGGGGAGCCCACTGAATGGGTCATGCACATCTTTTACCCTGCGTATCACACGGCCTTGCATGTCGTAGACGTTGTAATCCGTATGTTTCTGCAATGAAGGCTGTTCCACTGTGGGTACTTTGATAGCCGTAGGATACTTGTTGGGGGCCTCAAGGCCGATATACTCAAAATACATATAGGGACGCAGATTGAATCCCGGATCATTCTCATCTTTCGGACCGTAGGCCACAGACTGAATAAGGATACCTTCGTCATTATAGACGAAATACATGCCATCTGTCAGGTACGGCTCACCGTTAATCATCTTTTCCGAACGAATCTCACGGAGGAACTCGCCGGCAACAGAGATGATAAGGTGCTCACGAGAGATGACCGTGCCGCTGACGGAGTCCACATTGTTGAAGATGATATGGAGGGTATTGGTCTGCTTGTCTATATATTCTACATACGACGCATCTTCTGTACCTTCACCAGAATTCCCATTGCCGTATTGGATACTATATTCCAAATGGCTTTCGCCCGTCTTGTAGTTATGTGTATACATATCGTTGGAGATGGGATTACCCTCCTCGTCGTAAGTAGTCGTTAAGCTCCATACTTTCCTGAGTAGACCATCGATGTTCTCCATATAGATGATGTCATCATTTTCATCGATGATGGTTCGCGACTTCAGCTTGCGAGAGTCATCCGCAATGGTGTATTCGTCGATGCGCACCTCCGCTCCAGACCAGTCATCAATCGTCTCTGACTTTGCCTTTAACTTTCCAGACGTGCCAAGATCGTATTCCGTCAATTTCAAGTATGTCGAATCGGGAGAAAGCATATATGACTCAAAATTCATGAGCTCGCCTCCGCTCATCGGTTCGAAGAGTTCAAAATCTTCATCAGTGACACTGTATGATACAATATAGGTGCGCTTGAAATCCGCATACTCCACGGAATCCTTGCTGATGAAATCCTCTACGGTAGAGCCTAATCCGGCCATGGCGGCCTCATTGTAGTAGCCGCCAATGACTTCTACTTCCAGCCCCTTTCCTTCTGACTCACCGTCAGTGTCCGTAATGTCTGCCATCGGAACGCGTCGCGGTATGGCTGTCCACGTGGTAGGAATGTCACCATTAGGCTGAGCCTGGATGGTGGTGTTGACAACAGGAATAGGGTAGGCGTCGTTCTGCGACATCACGAAGCAGGGCGACTCACTTTCTTCATTGAGCAGCTGGACCATATCGTATGACATCATCGTTTCACGACTGACTTGCGTGAGGCCATCGGTGCTGCCCTCAGTGGTGAAACAATGTCTGAAGGTGGTCGTCTTCATCTCGTCCGGCTGACCGCCAAGGCTGTTGGTGGCAGCTCCATAACTGTTCAGAATGTGTCCGAACGGCAAGCCACACGCCATGGGGTTCCAATAGCCTTCTGTTCTTATTCTGGATACTGACGCACAATTCTGGAAGCTCACCTGCTTGTCGGCATAGCCCACAATGCTTCCGACATAGTTGTTGCCTTCCAATGTTCCGAAACTGGCACAGTTCACGATGTCACAATAGGTGGCGTAACCCACGATGCCACCCACGCAAGCTGTTCCCTTCATGACGTTTCCGGTGTCGAAGATCAGGTTGGCAATGACAGCATGTGACAGGGGCGTTCCCTGCGCTACACCCACAAAGCCCAGACAGTCGATGCCCTGGAAGCAGTTGGTGATGCCGCGAATATGGTGGCCATTGCCGTTGAGAACTCCCTGGAACGGATGCTCGAAGGTTCCTAAGGGCAGCATAGTCGTATCATTGTTGAATACCAAGTCAGACTTAATATCCACACCGATGTTACCGGGAATAGCACCTATTGACACCATCTCAGCCAGAATACGCATCTCGCTGGCGCTATAAATCTCGTACACCGAGTGATTGGCATTGCTATTAGGCTTGTGCATCTTACACACGCGGCAAATACCGTTATTGTCAAAATCATGGCTTTTTATCGTGTCCACGCGTTCAATAATCGTATATGGGCAACGCTCACAGGTGGTCAATGAGCCCAAATTGGACAGACAACTGTTTTTGGTCTGAGCATTTTTTACCAGCTTATGATCCTCATATTGAGGAGCGATATTGGTCTCGTTGCTCAAACCGCAGACCACACATTGAGTTTTAGTCTTACCCGATTGGCCACAGATGGCTTCACATATTAATACAGGTTCACTGAACTGATGGACATGAACATACATGTTCTGGACGCCCCCCTTCATCGTAACTTTGTCATCGTTCTTAGTTGCCGTGAATTGGGCTTCAATAGAGACCTCGTGCGGTCCGGAGGGAATAGTGAACTTCTGTAAGCTATAATTAATCTTACCTTTTTCGCTTTGATGAGATATGACACTCTGATTATCGACTCTCACACTGAAAAGCATTTGAGTTTTTCCAATGGAAACATTCTCTGTTTTCGCCAATGTCAGTAACAACTTGAAATCAATAGATGCCACTTTCCCGTCAGGAACAGTGATGTAGAAAGTCATTGAGGCTTTCTTTCTGCATCTCACGGCATTTATTTTATTACTCGTGGCCGTAATCTCGAAGCCATCAATCGTAGGCTTGCTGATGATAATCCCATCACTCGTAGTACCGCCATCCATGGGGAACAGCGTCTTGGTGGCGTCGTCTGCGTTGGCGGCGGAAATGGAAAACAGTAAAACGGTCAAAATATAAAAAAACTTCTTGCCCATATCTTTTCTATTCTTTATTATTCATTCTTCACTCTATTGCTGTGAGGCGGTCTCCGGCAACGTGGCATCCGATCCGCTGCCACAGATGGCTGCGAAGGTGTTGCCCGAGAGCGTTCCCCCGGCATTGGTGCCACAGATGCCACCGGCATAGTCACTCACACCGCCGACCCATACACTACTTTCCGTGGTACACTTGGAGATGGTACCCTTGTTCAGTCCACAGATGCCGCCGAGGTTCTTGCTGGTACCTATCGTGCTCATCAGCGAGAATGCCACATGGCAGCCCTCAATGCTTCCTTCGTTGACACCTGCTATGGCTCCGATATAGTCCCAGCCACGCATGTAACATGCTGCCATGCCCACGTTCTTCACAATGCCATTCTTGCCGATGGCACCGAAGAGTCCGCGATAGCCACAGCCTGCCACGGGTTCTTCCGTCTGGAGCATGGTGATTACATGTCCACCGCCGTCAAAGGTTCCCTGGAATGCCGTGCTGTCCGTAGCACCGATAGGACGCCATGGCAGTGTCATCAGACTGTCGGCATAGAGGTCGTTGTCAAGTCTGAAATGGGTCTTGGGACGACGGTTGTTGACATAGTCGGATATCCAGTAGAGGTTGCCGAAGCTCTTGACCACAAAGACACTGTCGCTACTGCCTGCGGGATACTCCACGTCGGGGCGTTTGTATGGATGCAGACAGCCCTCGCGGGTGCAGATGTCGTTGGCATCGTAGTCATGTCCGATGCCCTCCTCCTCGAAGTATACGTCATGATAGCACTGGCTGCAGGTATATTTCACCAGGGTGTGTTCACAGTCTGCCCGCTCCTCGCTGCGCTTATCCAACGAATGAGGGAGCTTCTGGAGGAATCCGCAGTCGCCACAATATATCATGTGGTAGAATTCGTCAACGGGCAACTTCTGCTTGCCAAACTGTTCGTGACCAGCCTCAACGACATAGTCACACACCAGACAGCGCTTGTTGTGGCTTTTCCAGTCAGAGGAATAGGTAGCCCAGTTATGCTTTTCTGTGACTATCTGTCCGCAATCCAGACATTTCTTGTAGTGCAGCGAATCGGCCCTTTGGTCGTCTGCGGTCTTGACGAACTGGAACCATGCATCAACGCCATACACCTTGTCGAAATTGTGGGGCTCTTGCTTGGTGAGTTTGCATCCCTCCGTATCGCAATAGTGCTCGTGCGTAGTAATGTCCCTGGAAGGCAATGGCTTGTATTTGGATTCGTGGGTATGCCAGGTGAAGAGGAAGTAGCGTCCACCACCGGCGTGTCCACCGCTGATGGTCTGATTGTTACCCTTCGATGGCTTGCTGGTCTTCACTTCTACCGACTTGAGCACACGCTTGCTGAAATCCTGGTTACCGGTACGCGAGATGTAGACATGGTCCTGTTTAGGATAGGCTCCGCCGTAGATGCTATAGTTACGGCCGTTAAGTCCACCTCGGTAGCTCTTGTCATAATGGTCGTGTGCCTGGAAGTAGGGAGCCGGAAAGAATTTCTTGTCATCCGCATCAAACTCCACACCAAAGAGGTCTCTCTTCTCCACTCTCACGTCGGTGATGTATAGATTCGGGTTTGTATCTTTCTTAAAGATGGCAAACACATAGCCACCGCCACGTCCCTTGCGGAAGTCCAGGTCAAAGTCGTTAGCACCGCTATAACCTTCGGCCTGGGGTGCAAGACTGTCTGTTTTCTGCACGGCAACGATTTTTATCTCCGACACCATGCCCTGTGCCATGGCAGCGGAAGTGTATAGTGATAAGAGAATAGTGAATAGTGCTTGTTTCATATTTCTCGGGTTTCAACGTTCAACTACTTATGTTCGAAATCTTGTCTGCGTATGAGCAACGCCTGACCGATGTTCTCTAATTCCATCGGAGTGACATGATCGTCGTGAGGCTCCAGTCTGAAGATACCATATTGGTTGGTATTATTATTAAACATGATAAATCGCTTGTAACTGAAGAATGACGGCACAGTGTTCTCTTCGATGCGCTTGGTAGAGAACACCTCACCGGAGTTATACATAAAGCGTATAATCTTGTTGACCTTCACGGTGTCTGCAACGTCATAGCCCACGGGAACATCCTTGAGCAGCGTGCGAATGGTATTCATGGCCGACTTGTCCGAGCTGGTGTTGGCCATCACGCCCTGGTGCAGGTAGTAGGGACCAATCTTCACATTGGCTATGCAGGTGTCGTTCCACATATAGAGGGCACCACGATTGACGGTGACGTCGGACGTGTAAGCCTGGACACTATCCGAGGGAGAGATGTCGATGTCGCCGTTGTTGTAATAGATGTTGTCATCGTAGGTGAGACGTACCAGCGGTGTGACGTAGGCCTTCGCCTGGTGCTCTGCACCCTCCAGATACTGCCACGTGATGGTGAACAGACTGTCGTCGCTGCAGCGGCGGCCAAGACCTTCGCGACACATCTTGCCGCCCAGTGAGGGATAGAACACCGTGTACTCCACATTGTGGACATACTCGTTGAGCACCTCGCCGATGATCTCGTTGTTGACGACCACCTGATTGGTGGTGGAACGGTCGGCAATGCGGAGCGTGGAAGTAGGTATCTTGGCATAGATGGTATTCCTGGCGCGAGGCAAGACATTGGTCTCATAGGTGATGTGCTTGCCTACCAGCAGGTTGTAGAGTGTAGCTACGCTATGATCCAGAATGAGGTCGGAGAGAGGAGCCACCTTGATGTCAATCAGCTCTACGTTGTTCTCGTCCTTGTCAGCACCCGGGGTGAACTTGAGCGACTTGAACCACTCGTCTAACACCTGACTCTTTAGCGCCATGTCGTCGCTGTCGTGCAGTGCCGACAGTTTCAAGGCGAGGGCGCTGTTGCCACCGAGGGCCTCGATGTGTGTCTCGCGGTCTGTCTGGGTATTGGTCACCCAGTCCTGCGTTTCCGTACCGGTTTTTGTTCCGATGCTATAGAGGAACGAGGCACCAGCCTGTTCGTCGAGCGTGGTACGTGAGTCTACCACATGGCGGTTCATGGTGGTGCTGAACTTCAGCTTGCCGCCCAACTTGGCATGGTAGATGATATGGGTACCGTAGGTCTGCATCATATTCTGCAGGATACGAATAGCCTCGGTATTATTGTTGTTCTTGATGGCCTCGGCAGCCTGTTGCTGGTAGCGGAGGAATCCAGGCGACAGCGCCTCAGGATGCTCACGGGCAATATAATACAAGTCGTAGGGCTCCAGATGGCGCGATGCCATGGTCAGACCGTCGTAGATGGTGCAGAAGGCAAACTCGTTGCTCGTCATGTCGGTCTTGTTGAAGGTGCTCGACACCTCTGCCTGGAAGAGCAGCAGATCGACCTTTATGGACGAGTTCTTCGTGAGCTTCTTGCAGATGGTGGTGGCATCCGTACCGCTATAGACATGATGGTAGGAGGACGGTGAGACATCGTCGACGATAGTCGAAGAGCCGTGTTGCGCATCGAACTGCTGGATAAACGACAGGTCGATTACGCGGTCGCGCACCTCATCATAGTCACTGTACTTTCCCGTGCCGTTATAGCCGTAACCTACACCGTAGCTGCGATAGAGGTCACCGATGTAGGCCTGACGCTGTGCAGCATGCACGCGTCTCCAGTAACTCTCCGAGTAGTCACCGTTGGCATTGGTCGGGTCGTAGTCCTCGACAGCTGTCATGAGGTCGTCTTCACGGGAACAGGCCGTGAATAGTGTAGCCCCCAGGACGAATAGTGAGAAGTATAATATTGCCTTATTCATAGTCATATAGCTCAATGATCAAAACGTAGATGTCGTTATATATATCGGGAAGAACTTGAAGAACTCCTGGTCAGAGTAGTTGAAAGCCCTGACATACTCCGGATAAGAGAGCAGCAGGTCGGTTCCTGAACCACTCAGTCGCATGATGCACGCCTGTTCCTTGTCGTTGGTGACTACTGGCATGCCCTGGCCGTCGTTCTGTGTCGGTACGGTAGCCATCGTCTTCTCTTTGGGATGCGAAATCACCCAGTAGCCGGTAGGCCAGTCCAGTCCGAGCATGTTACGGCCATTGCGGTAGCGGTTGTAGAAGATGCTCATTCGGTTGCCCAGCATCTTGGTGATGCTCTGCGACTGTACCACGGTGGGCAGGTATTCATTCAGCCCTATGACCTTCATCGACTGGCTGACGGCATCCGTCCATCTCTTGTTGGCGTCAGGATCGTCGGTACGCTCCTCGACACGCTTGATGTTGTCGCCACCGTCCAGCAGGCAGTAGCAGTAGTTGCCGTTCTTATACAATACACCGTCGTTTTCGCTGTATCGGTCTCTCTTGAAATAATAGAACGCCGAGTCTTTTTCCCAGTATTGCTTCAGTCCGTCGGTCTTCGGCACCACGGGACGTACCGACCAGAATGTGCTGGCCACCTTGGCAAAGGTCGTCGATTGGGCAAGAGCCGCGGGCTGCAGGGAGTAGACCTGGGTGCTGTATGCCTTAGGACTCGTTTCTGCCGTGGGGTTGGGCTGCGGATGAACGGCATTCCAGTAGAAATAGACGTTCTTCAAAGCATGGGTCTCTGGGTCGAAGAGCGCACGGATAGCGGTACTGTCGCTTTCAGCGAAGATGCTGTCGGAAGGAGTATATACCGACGAGCTGCCTTCCCAGATGATACGTCCGGGACGATGGCTCTCGTCGCCGACGAACAGGCCGCTATACAGGTACGGACGTTCTTTGCCGTCGGCGCCACGGATGAGCGGATAAGCCACGACACAGGGCTTGTCGCTGCGGATGGAAGGCACATATTCCTCACAGATGATACATGACTTGTTGTCTCCCGACGAAGCCACTCTCACATCCTGACCGTGGTTGCCTTTGACGGGCATGACGCCGTAGTCAGGCTCATAGACTTCCTGGGTAGGTGCTTCTTTCTTCAGGTACAGCTCGTAAGCCTTGCGCAAGGCCTTGCGGGTGGTGGCATCCTCGAAGAGCTCATAGAACGCTAGGAAACGGCCACTGACGAACGAGGCGTTAAAGGACGCGGGTTCCACGCTGATACCCGTTGCCCAGCCATAATAGTCGCCATCGCTGATCTTCACCGCTTCCGCCTTGGTCTCGTCAAAGGTGCGGTGCAGCTTGGTGCAGTCTTCGCTCTTGCCACCCTTGACCTGAATCTGTCCATGGTACTGGACGGTATGGGTGGAGAGCTCCTTGATTACCTTCGAATTGCCGGTCTTGGTGACTTGCTTGCCAAGGATGACCTCCGTGACCTGCTGCGTCGTATAGACCTTGTCGACGCAGGAGTCGCGGTTGATTTCCATCTGCAACTCTATCATTCCTCCCAGATTCGCTGATACGACGAGGTGTGTGCCGTAGGTCTCAGCGAATTGTGTAGCATTGGCTTCGGTGATGCCTGCCTCTCCGTTCTTGACCAGTTCCTGAACGTCGTTGAGGAAGTCCTCTTCAAGCACGTTTTCTCCCTGCTCTATCAAGTAGTGCAGCATACCTACGTCGATGGTACTGGTAGACATGATGTGCTTGATGAACAGGTGTGCCTTATAGCTGTTATGCCACGTTCCCTTGAAATGGGTCTCGTTGTCGCGGTAATATTTGCCACTGCCGATGACATCACTCTCGTCAATGGTGTACTTAGTCTCCTGGTGTCCGAGTTCCTGAAGCGTATTGCCACTGAAGATGTCCATGGACGTGTAGTGGCGACGCTCTGAGTTGATGATCAGTCCATAATTCTGCTGGGCAGCTTCGAGACGGTTCATGTTGACAACAGCCTTCGTAGAGAAGCTGCCATCGTCCATCACGTTGCCGGCGGCGTTGTAGGCGAATCCCAGGCGCTGAATCTTGAGCTGCGCGTCAGTATAACTCCTTCTGGACAGAGCGGGAGAGCCTGTAGTCTCCTTGTCCATCGGATCGTCAGAACAGGAAACCAACAGAAGCGAGAAGAGCGGAATGATAAATGATATGTATAGGAAAACCTTTTTCATAGTTCAATCATCTTCGTAGTTGCGTAATGTTTTATCCATATAGTTTTTCAGGATGGTGCGTGTCTTCTCATCGTAGATGACCTCGTAGATAGGCACCAGGCGGATGTCGATGAGCGCGGCATCCTGAGGTGTTGCCGAGGCTTGCCACTGACGGAGTGTCGAATCGTTCAGGGTTGCCTGCTGACCAGTGGTGAAGGCCGTTACGAGCGACAGCTTACCACCACGGGCGGTGATGTGTGACTCTGAATTGCGCTGGCACTTCATGGCAGCATCCTTATACTCGGTACTGATACTGGTAGAGATGGTGACGAACTTGATAGGAATAGCCAACGAGAGGGCTACCTTCACGTCGAGCGAATTGGTCACAGAGTCCATCAGGGTGGTGTTGTAGTATTCCATCGAACAACCCAGGACGGAGCGGATGACGAAACCAGAGCCCACCTCCTCGATAAACTCGCGGCAGATGCCACTGGCAGCGAATGCCGAGGAAGCCGCATGTATCTTTCCGATGAATTTCTGCATCACGTCTGAAAAACCTAGGGCGTAAGCCTCTCTGAACAGCGGCACCACCTTGCCCAGCGAGTCGGCATCCACGCTGGCATAGGTGTTGTTCAGCGGAGAAGCGGCAATGGCCTGTGTGACCTGTTCACGCAGGTTCAGGTAGTTGAAGTCGCGTGAGAAGTAGGTCTGCTTCATGCGCATCAACGAATAGTAGTTCTTCGTGGTCTTGTACTTCTGCTTGTTGAAGCCCACCTCGAAGTCGAAGCCGAAAACACCGGCATTGAAGCCGATACCGACGTCTACGGATATCTGGTCCTTCAGCTCGTCCTTGTCCTCACTGTAGAAGAACTTCTGGTCTGTCGTGGGCATGTAGTCGTCAACGATATAGGAGGTATTATACTTCCTTTCCATCTCTCGCAGATGGCGCATGTTGAACACTTCCATGTCGGTGCCTACACAGTACGACTCGTTGTCGCGGTATGTATAGCCGGCGCCACGGATGGCACTGACGGCATCCTCCACTGTCTGCAGATCCTCGGGTGTCTGGACATTGGCCAGCCACGACACGGGTGTATACTCCTTGGCGTTCTGTACCTCAGGAGCTGCGTCCGCATCGTCGTCGTGGCTGCATGAGGCCATCGTCAGCATGCCCACCGCTGCATATATATATAATAAGGTGTACTTCATTCCTACTTCGTCATTTAGTTACCTATTGCGCATTCGTACGTAATATATAGTTCACTCGGTCCTGCACCTTTCCCGTAAAGAGGTTGGCAATGGATGCCACCTTCACGTCGGTCAGTGCGCAGAGCTTCATCTGTTCATCGTTGAGGGTGGGGGGGAAGTCCACACTCGCCAGCCATTCCTTGATGCCTTGTGGCGACGATTTGTCACCCGACAACACCGCTGTGACAGCCTGTACGTCACCGCCACGGACGTGGATGTCCATGTTGTAGCGGTCACGGGAAATCTTGCTGAAATCGTCCGTCTGCGTGCTCGTCGATGTCTGGACACCGATAATGAGTCCTATGCTGGCTTCGAGGGCCGTACCCACGCTCATGGTCTCGGTGAGTGCTGACTTCTCTATCTGCAGGGTGTATTCCAGCACACCGCCCATGAAGGCGCGTGTCACGAAGCCTCGTCCCCATTTGTCCACGAAGTCGAAGACCATCTGGTTGCTCACGTTGGCCTGATTGGTGTTGTTACCTTCCAGCTTCTTCCAGTCGGCGTAGAAGCCTGGTGCGAAGACCATGCTGTCGCCCGTCTGCTTGTAGTACATGATGACATTCTTGTACTGCAGGTCGCGGCAGTATGCCACTCGCTTGGTACGCTTCATGGCAAATACCGACTGGCTCTCATCTACACTGCCCTTGGAGTAGTTGCCTGTCACCTTGATGTCGGCAACAATGAAGTTGGCGCCAACGCTGGATGACAGGGCCAACTGCTTGGAAACGGCACTGCGCGACTCACCGGTGATAACCTGTTCCTCACTATATGGGGTGTAGTCATCGCTGATGAAGTTCAACCCCTTGACATACTGGATAGAGTCCAGATAGTTGAGGTTGAAGATGTTGAAAGCCACTCCCTCCAGATACTCAGCACCCGTAGCATACGTATAGCCCACGGCACGCTCGAACCCCGGAGGAGCCAGCAAGCGCGACACGTAGCTTCCCGTCGATGTTCCACCATTGGTGTTGCCCGCCTGGGGAGCTCGGCGTATGTTGTCTGACGGGTCGTCGCTGCTACATGACGCCATTCCTAGCGCGCAGACAAGAAGGAGAAAACAATATAATCGGTTCATAACGTTCACTGTTCACTATTCACTGTTCCCTTTTATCTTAAAGTATTCTTCCAGCACTTGACGGGCATAGTCGTCGACAATGAGTGCATAGATGGGTATGAGCGACAGGTCAACCATGACGGCATGAGTGGCACGACAACTGTTCTGCCATGCTGTGACATCGCTGTCGTAGAGCTCACCGCCCGTAACCAGGATGTTCACCAGGCTCACATCGCCGCCACGCACCTTGATGGTGGCCGTCGTCTTTGATGTCAACTCCGTGGCTTCCTTGGAGACACCGATGTTGAGCGACGCATTGCCGCTGGCATCTTTGCCCTTGATCTTGCTCTGGAAACTCACCTCAAGAGCTACCTTCACACCCAGCGTGTCGCGCAGCAGCGTGCTGTCGACGCTGATCTGGTAGTCGAGCACGGTACCCATCACCGACTTGTTGATGAAGCATGGCCCAATCTCGTCGAGGAACTTGTCGCACAGGTCATACTGCTTCGTCGTATTGCCCTTCATAGCATGAAGGTTCCTGGCCAGGGTCTGCTGGACGGAGTAGAAGCCTGGCGACAGCAGTTTCTGCTTCTCTTCGGGCGTGGTGGCCTTTTCCAGCAGTGCCATGACGTTCATGTAATGAATCTCGCGGGTGAACTGGGTGTTCGTCAGACGCTTGAGGGCGTACTTGTTCTTTGACTTCTCCTCATGACCTGTTCCCACACCGACAGTGACACTGCCGCTACCAGTAGTCCTGCCCTTCACCTTACCGAAGTCCATGCCGGCAGAGGCATCGACGGTAACCTTCTTGGTGAGTTCCGACTCACTGTCTCCAGTAACCACCACCTGATTGGTCTGCGGGAAGATGTCGTCGGAAATCAGTCGGACACCAGTGGCTTGCTGGATGCTGTCGAGCGTCACGAGGTTGAACAACTGAATCAGTGCACCGTCGCAATATTCACCACCGGGCATATAGCTATAGCCGGCACCTTTGTTGGAGGAGAAAATGGTCGAGATGGAGTCCAGCGAAGGATTGCCTGACTGGACGACAGACACATGATATTGGCTCTCACCACCAGCTCGTCTGGTTGCGCCCTCAGTGTTGAGCGTCAACACATTCTCGCGCACCGCTCCCCAGTTCTCACCAACTTGAAGAATGGCCGTAGCAGGCCCTTCGCCCACTGACGGATAGACATTCGCCAAACCTTTCGAAGTTGCCACAGACCATTTGCCCGGCACGTTGATGAGGGCGGTATACTCCCCATAGGAGGCGCCAGTATTCATGACGCCCTGCCCGGAAGTACCGAGAATAGCAAACGGAGCATTGCTCTGGCTGCCACTCCCCTCATTGCCTGTCATATCCTCGCTGCTGGAGCATGCCACCGCAAGCGCGGCAGCAAGCACCAACATGGAGTAAGATCTGCTTCTGTTCATACTTATTTAAGGTCGCTTAAGTCTATCGTAAGCTCATTCCCGTATTTGTTTTCGTCAAGAGAGAAATTCTTGTCAATATAATCTACTAGGTATGCCCGCGCCTTACCCTCGTCGCTATTGACGTTGGAACCATCGAAGATGTCGTAGATGGGATGTACCTGCATGCCCACCATGGCTGCCTTCTCAGGTTCTGCGCCGAGCATCCACTGTGCCAGGTCGGTACAGTTGAGCGAGCCGCCCGTGGCCAGGATGTTTACCAGCTGGATGTCGTTACCGCGAGCCTTCACCTTGGCCTTGGTAGAAGAGGCTGCGTCGAACTGGGCATCGGTCACCTGCACACCGCCACTGAAGAAGAAGTTCTTCAGCTTGGTGCTGTCCTGCATCTGCTGCAGAATCTTAGCCTTGGTGGCAGAATCGACACCTGTCGTATCCTTAATCTGCTGCTGCCACTTGAAGTCGAGAGCGGCTTTCACATCAGTGCTGTTGACAGTCTTCGAAGAGTCAACAGTCATACGGTAGTTAAGCTCGCAGCCTAACAGACATTTGGTAATGATATGGGTACCTACGATTCTGAAGAACTCGTCGGCTGCCTTCTTCTTGGCTGCATCATTTCCTGCAGCTGCAAACTGGTTGATGAAGAGCTTCTTGTAGTACTTGTAGCCCTGTGAGTAGTTCGCGTCGTTAAACCAAGCCTTTTCCCATACAAGCTCACGGCTGTACATCGAACGAGTCAGCGACTTCTGTACGACAGTCTGTCCAGTATGCGATACGCGGTTTACGTTCACGTCGGCCGACAAGCCCAGCTTGACAGATCCGAAGTTACCGCCAGGATTGCCCTTCACGGCAACCAGCTTGTCCATCATGCTGTCGCAGGTGTGATAGTAGTATTCCTCCTTGGTCTCTGGTACAAAGTCGTGCTTGACAAGCGTGTCAACCTCGTTGATGGCCTCCATATTGAAAATCTGAATGCCAGTACACAGCTCTGCAATAGGATTCTTCGTTCTCATGAAACCATAGCCCACAAAGACATTCGAGTTGATAATCTTTTTGAATCTTTCCAGGGTTAAAAGTGCATCCTGGGTCACCGTCTGAGAGGTCTCGCCAGCACGACGCACGGAACCATTCTCGTTGAGGAAGTTCACCTTGTAAGACAGATTACGAGCCTCAGCCCAGTTGTTACCAATCAGCACCGGTACGCGTGCGCTGCCTTTGCCATACATCTTAGTAGGAGTAAACTCCATGTTGTCAGCGGTCTCGATATACCAGAGACCGTCGGTTTTGATATTCAGATAATACGTGCCATTCTCAGAAGACACGTTGCTAATCTGCTGACCGTTTGCATTGGTCAGTACAAAGGAGTTCATAGCCTGGTCGCCAAACACGGCTTCGCCATTTCCAGGACCTACTTCTGTCAAAGAAGAATCTGAACATGCGGTAAAGGCTGCTAAAGCCATTGCAGCAACGAATAACTGCTTAGTCATTTTTTTCATAATCTTTATATTTTAGGTTTGTTTATAAATAATTATCTGACTCTTTCCTCACAGGAACCTATTTTCCCCTGATAGTTTTAGGTTGGGTACAAAGATAATAATAATTTTCTAAAAACAAACAAAAAAGTGCAAAAAAAGAGCTGTTTGTGCTGCGATTTAACAATTTTCCAACTTGTTGTAGGAGTTACATGCCCGTCATGTCATTAAAAAATAGAGCTCCACGCTTGTGCGTAAAGCTCTAAATGATAGTCTATTAAGGGTGACGCTTTTTGATATCACTTGATTTTTTTTACTGTCTTCAGCAGTTTTGCTGAAGGTTCTGCATTGCCTATAAAGGGCAATAGGTACCAGCGGACAGTCCAACTGAGTTCTTCGTGGGGCTTGAGGGTGGTGTAGGCACCTTGGCACTCCAGTTCGATGTAGGTCTTGCCACGATTTACATACACCTGTATCTCTGCTTCGCCAGGAGCAGGCTGTGTGGGCTGCAGGTCGTCGAAGGTCTTCAACAACAGCAGACCGTTGTTGCAATAGGCATACCAGCCCTTACCGTCAGCATTGATTTTGCGATTGCCAGCGGCCTCGTCGGGCTGATACCATACGGCACCATGGGCAGCAGTGAATGACATAAGGTTGGCGGGCGTGATGCCGTCGAGTGGGGCGTCGAAGAAGATGACGCCACCATTGTTCTCTACACGCGTAATCTCCCATGGAGCCACCTGACGCGTCTCGTCGCTCTCGTTGACAATAGAATACGTGACAACGATGGCATTGTCCTTCTGCTCTGTGCTGAACTCCTTGCGGACGCGGTACTGCAGCCTGCGAGAAACCTCACTGGTCAGAACAAGGCGACCATCATGCTCCTCTACCTGATAAGGCATCTTGTCGAACTCCCTGACAGGAGGCCAGTTCCACTCTTTCTGCGGACTGGTCCAGAAGGTGCTGCCAAACGACTCTGGTGCCTTCAGCTGCGAGATGATTTCCTGACCTTTATACTGCAGTGACAGAATTTTGCCACCTTTCTCTGGACTGACGGTCATCGTGATGTCGCCCACTGTCAACTGCCGCTGGGCTACACCTGCTAAGGGTAGTAGCATGGCCAGTAATAGAAGGAATAGTTGTCTTTTCATTATTTGGCTGCAAATATACGATAAATGTGTGATATATGCAAATAAATGATAGAAAAAATTTTCGTTGGAAAGTGATTCTTCATCGCTTAACGTATCCGCTTTGACGCCTTTGGTATGCTCAAAAGAAAAATTGTTAAAAAATGCCGTCACATTCACGCGTAAGTTGCTGTCTGATAGCGTGTTTGGTGTGACACCTGTTTTTGGGTGATTGTATTCATTTACTTAAAATGTGTAGTATAGAAGGAGGCACTTCAATGACAAGGGTAAGTGTTAAGTATTTTGCTATAAAATATACAGCTAAGCCAGCGCTGGCTTAGCTGTATTGGCGTGCGGGTACAGCTGTCTTGTGGTGCTAATACAGCTGTCTTGGAGTGCTAATACAGCTGTCTTGGAGTGCAAGTACAGTTGTCTTGTGGCTGTAATAATAGGTGTCACACTTACTGCGCTGTGTGTCAACAATTTACGTGTGACTGTGATACCGTTTTTCTTGAAAACTCTTTTGTATAACATAGACCCTCGGTGTCTTTTAAGGAGTAACGGCGCGGAGGTCCACGACGATGTTGTGTATTTATCATTTCTGAAAATTTTATCTCCAAAGTATTGCACTTTTGAGTTTTTTTATTATCTTTGTCGCCATAAACATGTGTGCAACAGCAATAACTAAAAACTATGTCATCATGATGAAACAGATTTTCAACAATTTGAGGATGGTCCCAACGGCTGCTTCCCGACGACTATTAGTACTCACCACAGTTATCTGCTGTGTAAGCATACTGACGTCGTGTAATAAAGACGAGAATAGCCTCAGCGCTGAGGAACTATTTGAAAAAGAGATGACGGCGGCATTGACCGACGCACAAACCTACGGACCGCAGACCGAGGCCTTGGCCAAGGAGGTTGCTGAACGCTTCAATGGCTATGTCACTGAAATCAACTACAAGACGCGTGAGAGTGCGACACGAAAATGCAAGACAGACAACAGCCGCCCCTACGACCTGAAGGACTTGGCACGTACCACCATTGTGGCAGGATGGGACAGTACAGAAATCAAACCCGTCATCAGCTATCTGGTGTCGACAGCAACGGACCGTAACGTCTTTGGACGTTACAAGCACCAGACCAGCGACTACGGCTATTGGGGTGACATCGTCAACCTGAAATACGTAAGGCTGATGACTGAAGTGCAGGTGAAGACCTACGGCATGTTCTATGCTTCGCATCCAGAGGACTATGTGCGTAGTGTCATAGGCGACAGTCTCTATACGGTGATTCACGACAAGATAGGTGTAGAGCCAAATCTATCGCACTATTACTATGAGATTATGCGTGCTGACACATCCAGTGCGGCTACCATTGCATACTACAAGCGACTGGCCATCGAATATCACTATCTTTGCGACCACATTAAAGACTAACCCAAAACTCCTTGTTCTTCATAGCTAAATACAATTCTTTGTTTTTTTTTGAACCAAAACCTTGAAAACAGGCTGCGCCTATCTGCGAGATCCGTGAGATCTGCGAGAGATTGAAAAACATGGCTCTGGGAGATATTGACTTCTCGCGTGAGTAGTTATTCTCTCGCAGATAACGCAGATGACGCAGATTTTCTCACTGCCTTTGTTTTTCAGGGTTTTGTCTAAGGAATTAAGGAATAAAGGAAATTCGGTGCATGTGCCGACAAATATTCCTAAGTTCCTTGGTTCCTTAGAATAATAAAAAAAAGACTCTTCCTTGGTGGGAATATTGGGAAAAAGTGTTATCTTTGCAACCAGAAACGATTAAACGACGATTATGGAAGCAAAGAAGACAAAACCAATGCGCACCCGCGAGGAAGTCATCTCGTGGCTGAAGGGGGTACGCGAGCGCAAGGAGGCCTGGCAGGAGGACGTCAGGCGAAGGGAGGCCGAGCTGCAGGTTGAGTTGCAGCGGGCCAAGGAGAATCCTTTTTACCAGCGCGGCACGGAGGGCATGGCCTGCGAGCCGGCTCCGGTGGCCGAACCCGTCTTCAAGCGCGGCAGTTTCGCTGCGGCCATCCGTAAGCATCGGGCCTTCCAGTCGCAATGGCAGGAGAGCATTAACCAGAAACTTGACGAGCGTGAGGAGACGCGTCGGAAGGCGATGGAGAAGTTTCAACTGGAATTCGAAGAGGCATGAACCCGTTAGACCAAGCGTTTCTCAGCCGGTTGGCTCCCTACACCGTCGTACTGATAGGTGACGAATACTGCTTCCGTACGGACTTCGGCGTTGATTACGCCGTAGCGTTCAATCCCGAGCCATCCTTTGGCGGTCTGCCCGCCTACTGGTTCGACCTGTCGAACCGTAGCGGCAAGGCCTCGCCCAACGACCCGAAGGTGCGCGATACGGTCATTCGCATCATCATCGAGTTTTTCCGAGCCAATCCCGACATTCTGCTTTACATGTGCGACAATGCCAACGACCAGCAGGCGCAGCGCAACCGTCTGTTTCTGCGCTGGTTTATGGGTGAGGAGCAGAGCAAGCACTACGTCATCAAGACGGCCGTGGTCGAGGACGAGGGCATGGAGAATTTCATAGCCATCATCGTGCCGCGAATCCATCCATACATGAATGAGGCCATTGCATATTTCGACGCCGAAATCGAAATGTTCAAGAACAACAAGCCGTAGCACATCCCCCGACATTCCCCCACCAAGAAAAAATATCCGCCGAGACATCGAGAGATGCCCCGGCGGTTTTGTTTGTGCCATTTCTCGATGAAATGGGGGATTTTTGATGAGGGGACGAAAAGTACAGGGGAGCGGGGGATTGGCAGAATTTACAAAAATGTGGCAGAATTTACAAAAAATGCATCCGAGGGCGTTTTGCTCTTGCAGGAATGAAAGGAATTATGTAAATTTGCAATGTCTTTTCAACCTAAAACAGAAGACTGTGTGCAAAATGAAAAACGAAACTGAACAACAACTAAAACGCAACAGCGTTGTCTGCCCCAAATGCGGACAGCGGACGTCGTTTAACTTGATACAGGACGCCATCGACGAGGAGGGCGAGTTCTACCGCTGCCAGCACTGCGGCTGGCCGTTCCATTACAAATAAGGCAATTACAAATGTATTTTCAAACCTAATTAATATCATTTTTAAAACTTAAAATTATGAGAAAAAACAAATTATTACTTCTGCTCGCGCTGCTGATGACGGCAGCGACGGGCGCAATGGCGCAGACGGAAACGCTGCTGACCACCATTACAGCCACAGGTAAAGACACCTACAGTGAAACAACTCCTGGAGTTGTCACAGTTACACATGACAATGATGATTTCTTTGGTGAATATGGATGGTTATGGTGGCATGCAGGTTCTATAACAGTTGAAGCGAAGGAAGGATACACTATCACTAAATGCGTATTCCGCCAAGCGGAAAAAAGTACTACTGTTACGATTTCCACAGCACCGTTTAAAGTTAATTTTATTTATGATGAGGATGCGGATAAATATCTTTGTGAAGGAACCCCTACGTGGGACGATATAGATGGTTTTTCAACGATTGAGGTTTATGGCCCTGCCCCTGCCACTGCCACCACCTACAGCGTGACCCTGGCTGAGGGCACGGAGGATTTCGACAAGTGGACCATCTCGCCCACCGAGGCTGCAGAGGGCGAGACCGTCACCGTCACGTACAGCGGCGAGAAGAAGGTGAAGAGCGTCAAGGCCGTGAAGAAGGCTCCGGCTCCCGGCCCCGTCACCGTGACTTGGAACTCCCCGAATTTTAATTCTAACCCATATACTCAGGACGGTGTGACCTTGACATCCAGCAACGGCAAAGCTACTTCGGGCAGTAACTTCTATGATTACGGTGCCAACACCTTTACCACCACGCTCGGCAAATTCACCAAGATTGAGATTGTCTGCACTTATGGCGACATCGACGGATGGACGAAGGAAACGGCAGGACAGTACCAGCCCTACCCAGATTTTGATCCCGATGAGTGGGAAGATCTCTACAAACTGACTTGGACAGGCGATGCCGAGAGCGTCACCATACAGAAAGATGTGTATGGAATCCAAAGCATCACATTCACCATCCAGTGAAAACCAGTGGGTCAGCGCACCCAGCGGCAGCGACGAAGGGTAAGGCGCAAGGGTCGCTTCGCTCAAAATTCTCTGCAAGCAGAGTGTGGCGTTGCGAATCTAAAAAAATTAAATCAAAAAATTATAATAATTAAAACAATAATATTATGAGAAAATTTAAAAAACTAACACTGACGCTCGTCGCGCTGCTCAGCGTGACGGCGGGCGCATGGGCACAAGAGACCGTCAGCGTCAATCGCGACGGCGAAAACAACAAGTGGACCTTCCAGATGCCCGCCAGCAACGTCGAGCTGCAGGTGGAGTACGAGCCCACCAAGGTGACGATGGCTGCCAACGACAATGCAATGGGTACCGTAGAGGTTGCCGGCCAAAGCAAAGTGGAATGGACGGCTGACACATGGAAGGGCTGGACGGCGGATATCAAGGAATATACCGTAGATGACATCACTATGACCAGCTCCGAGAGTGCACATATCCGAGAGTACATTTCCGAAGATAAGTATAATAATAGTCTTTTCTTCTTCGTTCGCAAGATGGTAGATGATGCTACCGTTACCTTCAGCACCACAGGCGACCCCTTCAGCCGCATCGAATTCACGATGATTGGTGATTATTCTCAATATAACCCTGACATAATAC
>OMQN01000056.1 GCA_900313235.1 uncultured Prevotellaceae bacterium
CTTGGCCACACCAGCGGGTGTGAAACCACTCATGGCGATGTGGTCGCCATTCTTAATCAGTGCTGCAGCCTCGGCAGCAGTCATACGTGTATAAGCCATGTCTATTTACTATTTGACAATTTACAATTTTGCAATTTGCCTGCAAAGATACAATATTTCCAGCAAACAGACAAGAAAAATAATCTTGAAAGACACTAAGAAATCCAAATTAAAGTAAGTTTTTGATAAAAAGAAAAAACGAGGGGACTCTTTTTTTTCCTGCAACAAGATGGTTATTTGCAGAAAACTACTTATCTTTGCAAACGAAACACGTTTTATCAATAATCACATAAGAATCTTAAATTATGCAGAAAACTCTCAAGAACATGTTCGTACTGCTGTGCATCTATATGGTGACTATCACCATGACGGCAGGCAATGTGACTCCCGAACAGGCGCTGCAACAGGCGCAAAGCTTCCTGCAGCAGGCACCTTCGGGCATGAAAAGAAGTCAGGCTGCGGCTCCCCAGCTGAAGATGGCGGGACGCGTCAGCGGACTCTATATATTTAATGCAGAGCAGAGCCAAGGCTTTGTCATTGTATCGAATGACGACCGCACCGCCCCCATCCTGGGATATAGCCAGACGGGAAACCTCGACCCTGACAACATGCCATGCAACATGCGGGCCTGGCTGCAGGGCTATGCCGACGAGATTGCGTGGCTCAACGAGCACGACATTCAACCCGCAGCATCGCAGGCTCCCTACCACAGAGCATCTGCTGTCAAGGAACCCATTGCTCCGCTGATAAAGACGCATTGGGATCAGGATGCTCCATACAACGACCAGTGTCCCTATTATAAAAACGGAAGCGGCGGTAGCTCTTATAGTGTTACAGGTGGAGAAGGTTACCAGCACTGCGCTACTGGCTGTGTGGCAACGGCAATGGCTCAGGTCATGTATCATAACCAGTGGCCGATTGCTGCTACAACAGCTATTCCTGCATATACTTGGAATGGTTATTCCTTAGAACTGCCTGCCACGACCTTCGACTGGGACAATATGCAGTTGTCGTATAATGGTAGTGAATCCGATGCTCAGAGAACAGCCGTAGCGACATTGATGCTGTATTGTGGTTATTCTCTGGAAATGAGCTATGGCGCTTCTTCTGCTGCCTATACTTCACACATCGCCACTGTACTTCAAAACTATTTCGATTATGCTGAAACTGCAGCCTATGTCATACGCAGCAACTACACGTATGCCAATTGGATTGAGCTCATCTATAACGAACTGAAGCAGGGACGTGCTGTCGTCTATCGTGGAGCATCGGAAGGTGGTGGCCACAGTTTTATCTGCGACGGCTATCAGGGTGAAGACTTCTTCCATTTCAACTGGGGGTGGAGTGGCACCAGTGACGACTACTTTAAACTCTCTGCAACAAATCCCTACGAACAGGGTATTGGCGGTAGCAGCAGTAATGAGGGATTCATTTATGACCAAGGTGCTATTGTAGGTATTCAGAAGAAAGGAGAGACCGGAACCGTATTGAATAACGCCGGTAACTTCAGCCTTACTGATAATGGTGTCACCTTCAGTGATAATCCTACACAATACCAGGAAGTAGAGATCACGCTGAATATAGGGAATGCAGGTCCTGACTATTTCGATGGAGATATCGGAGGTGAAATCTATTATGAGTCCAGCCAGGGCTATTGGGAGTTGGTAAAAAATGTATTGGGCCACTCGTTCATTCCTGTCGGAGGTGGTACCGCTACGCTTAAATATACTCCAAAGTATGCCGGCAATTATAAAGTGCAGCTTTACTATGCTGACTATTATATTCTTGATGCAAACGATCAACTCGTTTCTCATGAATTCTCTGCGGCTGCCGGTTCTCCTATTTCTACCACCGACAATATTGCCTTGGAACATAGCTTGTCAGTGGAAAGCGCAGAATTTGTCAGTGGCAAAACCTATAATGTCTATGGACCAGTGTTTAAAGGCACGCTAACCGTCACGAATCCTGACCCAGTCAATCATTATCGCGGAGTATATCAATGTGATATATATGATAAAAATTTTACTTGCGTATTCAGGTATCTCGGGGAGACAACAGTGCCAGCTAATAGCAGCATTAACATTCCCATAACAGCTACAAACTTTAAGGTCGGGGAAAATTATGATGTTTATGTGGTTTATGTAAAGAATGGTAATTGGGCTGACTGGGATCAGATTGGCCGATATACTGTCAACCCAGGTATTGTGGCTTATCAGTCAGACGGAACGATGGCTGTCAGCCAAGCAGCATCAGGCTCCTATGCAGCACCTGCCAACATATTGACAGTAGATATAACGGGAACGGGCATGACGACGGTTACGAGTGCTGAACCCAACTGCCTGTTTGTGATTGGTGACGGAGATCCTATCCCCACGGGGTCAGGCAATATCGTTGTCAAGAGCGGCTCGTCATACACTGCCGACCATATCACACTGACAGATGGCAACGACTTCTATTCTCCCGTTGACATCACAGCAACAAATGTTGAGTTTACCTACAATAACGACCGCTGGGCAGACGGCACGAATGGTTGGAATAGCATTATACTGCCCTTCGACGTCACAATGGTGAAGGCAGATGATGGAGCTATCGACTGGTTCCATAGTAGCAGTGACAGCGGCAAGCAGTTCTGGCTCAAGCGATTCGTCAGCGACGAGCCTGGGGTAGTCAATTTCGACTTCACGGACCAGATGCAGGGCAACACACCGTATATCGTAGCTTTCCCTGGCGACCACTGGGGTACAGCTAATGACCTGAGCAGCAAGACCTTAAAGTTCATCGGTCAGGACGTTACTATCCATAAAAGTGGCGAGGGTTTGTCAGTTACTGGCAGCAACTACCGCTTCATTGGTGGCACCAAAGCTGTAGACACAGAAAACATCTACAGCCTCAATGCCGTTGGCAATAAGTTTGTATTGGGCAACAGAAGTATTCCTTTCCGCGCATACTTCAAGGCCAACACCTTCGACCGCTCTGAAAGTAGCCTGAGCATTGGCAATGGTAGCGGCACGACAGGCATCAGCGAAGTAAGAAACAAGACGGATGAGGGCAGTAACAACATCGTCTACGACCTATCAGGACGTCGCGTTGGTTCATCGTTGAAAAAGGGTGTCTATATCCAAAATGGTAAACTATTTATTAAATGATAAGGTGATGAAAGAGACATATATCAAACCCGAGATGATGGTGATAGTCTATAACCTGCCCTCCATACAGCTATTGGCGGGCAGTATAGGTGCCAATGACCAAAACGACCCCAGTATGGCGCCTTTGTTCGATGAAGAACCAGATATCCCATTTGAGTCCAGCATGGAATCTCTGTTCGATGAGGAACCATAATACCGTCTACAAATACTCCATCAGTACATCCCAGACGGCAATGATGTGACAGAGGCTGCCTGCCAGGACGAAGAAGTGGAAGACGGAGTGCATGAAGGGTTTCTTGTGAAGCGAGTAGAACAGGGCGCCAGTGATGTAGCATACGCCCTCGGCGATAATCCATATAACGGCAGCCGTCGACACGCTGTCAATAAGGGGTTTGAAGGCTACCAGCACGCTGAGTCCCATGCCGATGAAACAGAAGGTCTCGATGTTGGAGTGCTCCTGTAACTTCACAAAACTGACAATGGTACCGGCGACTGCACAGAGCCACACAAAAGCAAACAGAGACCACCCCCAGTAGCCTTGTGTCAGCAGGGCTATCAGCGTCAGCGGGGAATAACTGCCGGCAATGTGCCAGTAGATGGCTGCATGATCCCAATGGCGAAAGCGCTCGCGCCATTTGGAGCGTAGAGGTAAGGCATGATAGACGGTTGAGGCGATATACGAGCTGAGCATGCCGAAGAGATACAGGCAGACACCCAGACGAGCCCACGGGTTGTCACCCCTGAACGCCATCCAAAGGAATATCACACCGAAGACGGCACCCATCACGATGCCTCCTGCGTGCGACCATGAGTTCCATAGCTCTTCTTTATGAGTATATCTGATAGCCATATTGCGACGCTACACTTTGCCTATTTACTTGCTACCTTGCGATAGTCTGAGGGCGACATACCATAGGCATCACTAAAGATGCGAAAGAAAGAGCTGCGCGAGAAACCAGAGAGTTCGGCAATGACACCTATGGCATCAGTTGTCGTTGCCAACAGATGAGCGGCATAGCGCAGACGGTACTCATTAAGGAAGCCGTTTACGCTCTTGCCGTCGGTACAGGTGCTGATGGCGTCGGTGATATAGTGCTCGTTGGTGCCGAGAAGCTGAGCCAGACGACTGCGATCGAGGTCCGTGTCGGTATAGATGTGATTGGGCGCTTCCATGAGGTCGCAGATACGACAGAAGAGCTGCTGCTCGGTGGTGAGCGCATCTTGCGGTTCTGCCTTCAACCGTTCAATGACCTGCTGCTCTTCCCGCTCACGTTGTTCTATATCGGCCAGCAAGCGACGGTTCTTCTCAAGGAGCACCTTATTATATTTATAGGAGCGCCATAGCAAGAAGACGACGAGCAAGATAATGAGGACGGCACTGACGAGAATGATACGGTGTATTTGCAGTTGTAACTTGTAACTTGAAACCTGAAGTTCTTTCTCGTGCGTCTGGTAGATAACAGACAATTCAGCAGCGTCGTCCTTCCGCTGCCAGATGAGGGCGGAGTCGATAGCCTCGCAGATATTGGCTCCAATTCTCAGCGCTTCATCCTTGTTTCCTGCCTTCATGTTGGCTATATACCGCGGTGTCAGACGGTAGCAGATGTTGTCAAAGTTCATTTGCGCACCGTCGCGTGACAGTTCGCTGCTGTCAAAGTGCTCGTACAGGTCTACAATCTCGTCATAGCGCCCAATGTCTTTCAAGAAACAAATGGCGTTGCCTATCACGAACGTATAGCGGATACGACTTCGTGGAATGGCATTGTAAACAGCCAAAGCCTCACGGGTGTGTCCTGTACCCTGCAACAACATGGCATGGTAGATGGACAGGTGGGCCTTGTATTCCTCTACTAATGAGGAGTCTCTTCTGGTTTTGCTTTTCTCTTCAAAGAACTTAAACTCATGCTCGCTGCGTTTCAGCCATTCGGCAAATTTGTCATACTCACCAGTCTCCTGGTAGAAATCCATCAGATTACAGGCATAGATAACAAGATTGAGGTCGCCACACTCCGATCCTCCAGAATACTGTAGCATCTCGTCGTAGGCTCTTAGGAAGTTACGTTCGGCATCTGGCATTTGTTTCAGTGCTGCCTGGTTCTGAGCTATCTGAAGAAGTACTGGTGAGCGCATTTGAGGAGGGAAGTCTTTGTTCTTCTCCATCACTTTCATCACCTCCATCGCAATGTCCATTGAGCCTTTCAGGTCATATCGGAGAAAACGGAGTGCCATCAAACCGTAGGCTGTCTCGGTATAGGTTTTCCAGTCTTTTTGGGGATTGTTCTTCAGCACATCGTACGCTTTCTTGAAATACATCTCTGCTATTCGCTTCTGTCCTATCCTGTCGTATTTCGAGCCACGCTTCCAGTCAGCCATCGCTGTCGTGTCGCGTTTCGCCTGTTGGTCCGCCTGGTTCTGACCATGGTTCTTTGTGCAAGCCAGCAGCAAAATAGCAATGGCTGTTAGTATGATGATTAAACTACTTTTGCGCATAAGTGGGTTCCAAGAAATTTGCGGCAAAGGTACAGTTTTTTTTGCAAACAGACAAGACAAAATGGAAACTTTTTTGGAATTTCAGAACGAGCCGTTGGACAACAATGACAAATATCGCCCATTTCATCGGGAAAAGGAAGTCTATTTATTTCTGTCAGGCATACTTTTTCTCGTTTTGAGACTCAATTTTCCTACCGTGGGACTGCTGTCTCCTAAAGACAGAGTACTTTTGCAGACGAAAATAAGAACAACATCAATATATAGGTCAACATTCATCATCAATTATGAGTATGGAAGTAACATTTCTTGTCGCTGTTGCATTAGCCGCTACCCTTATTGTAGTGGTGCTGGCACTTGTACTCATCATCATCTACCAACGTTGGCGTATTGGTGACCAGAATGTATTCATTGAGCGGTTCATCCGACAAAACGAAGAGATGCGACAAAAGATGAGAAAAGCAGGATTATTATAAATACCACGATAGCATGCTAAAATGAACCCCGAAAGATAGACTTTCGGGGTTCATTCGTTATACAAATAGCGGTATTGACACGCTCTGCAAGCCCAGTTTGCAAAATTCTTTGAGGATTGCGTATGGAGAATGGAAATAATTCTGTACTTTTGCAACAGTAATAATAAATAAATATGAATATTGGCGTTTTCTGTTCGGCAAACAACCAGATTGATGCTGCCTATTTTCAGTTGACTGAGGAACTGGGACGATGGGTGGCAAAGAGTGGTCATCAGATAGTTTTTGGTGGCGTGAACCAAGGACTGATGGAGTGTCTTGCCAAGGCTGTCAAGGAAGCGGGTGGCAAGACGCTGGGTGTAGTGCCCAGCATAGTAGAGGAGACAGGACGCACGTCGCAGTTTAACGACCGTGTGCTGACCTGTAACAACCTCAGCGAGCGTAAGCAGCTGATGCTTGACGAGAGTGATGTCTTCATCGCCTTGCCTGGTGGCGTAGGCACGTTGGACGAGGTGTTCACCGTAGCAGCATCGTATACCATTGGCTATCACCGGAAGCGTGTCATCCTCTATAACATGAATGGCTTCTGGGACAGCACTGTTCGCATGCTTGACGACCTGCAGCAGCGAGGTATGGTGCGCGGTCAGTGGCGCGACTATATAGGTGTGGCGAACAACATCCAGGAAATAGCAAAGCAGCTTGAGGAATAGCCCCAAGCTGTTTTTTTTCTCAGGACAAAGGAAATGTAGTATTTTTTTTATGTTTCAGACAAAAATATGCACATCTGTTGTGTCAATGTTTGATGGTAAAAAGTTGTAAACAGCTGAGTATGAGTATTGTAGGAGTTGTATTTGTGTCAATCGTCTAATGCCTCTTGACAACAGTCCTTTCATGTTATATCTTTGCATTGTCAAACCGATAAAAAGTATGTGAATTATGACAAGAGGTAAATCTATTTGTAATGTGCTGAAAACTATTCGAAAGCAGGTAGCTGAGGCAAACGAGATTAAGTATGAACCACGCGAGTGTCATCATCAAGGCGAATGTCGAGGTACTTGTCCTGCCTGCGAGGCAGAGGTCAGGTACATCGAACGACAGCTCGATATTCGCAAGCAGTTAGGCAAGGCGGTGACAATTGTCGGCATCTCGGCAGGTCTGTCTGCCTTGTCAGCTTGTGGCGACAAGACAAAGGAAGTAGAAGAAGTAGAAAAGTCTTATCTGACTGAAGGTATGGTCTTGACACAGCCTGCTACTCATCTTACCGGTGATATAGATTATCGTTCACCTGAAGACTGTGTGATTGTTGAAGAGCGTCAACCAACAGCAAAGACAAGGACGGCTAAGTTCAAGACCTCTCCTAAGAAAGAACAGGTAGACACAACTCTGGCGCCTTCTGTTGTAGGACAGATTCCGGAAACAATCTTTGGTGATGTCGTAGAGCAGATGCCTTCATTCCCTGGTGGCCAGAATGCACTGTTCGAATATCTGACAGCGAATGTACACTATCCAGATGACTGTGAGGAAACCTGTGTTCAAGGACGGGTAATTGTTTCCTTTGTGGTGGAAAGGGATGGAAGCGTTGCTGAGGCGAAGGTGGTGAAGAGTGTCTATCCGTCTCTCGATGAGGAAGCCCTACGGGTTGTAAGCGGTATGCCTAAATGGATTCCGGGCAAGCTGAATGGAGAATCAGTCAGAACCAAATATACGATTCCTATCACTTTCAGAATACAATGAAACTCCCATTGATTGGCATTTGTCGCCACCGACTGGCTACTGACGGACAAGGGGTGACCACCCTTGTGGCCTTTCATGGTTGTCCGTTGCGCTGTAAGTACTGTCTCAATTCGCAGTGCCTTAGGGCTGATGGCATTTGGTGCGAGATGGAGATGCGGGATATTCTTGGTGAGGTGATGGTTGATGACCTCTATTACAAAGCAACGGATGGTGGTATTGTCTTTGGAGGAGGAGAACCATTGTTGCGTAGCGATGGAATCGTTGATTTTTGCAAGTCTCGCCCGATGGAATGGAGGATTTATGTGGAGACCTCGCTGAATGTCGAGCGACATCATCTGAAGGCTGTAGCTCCTTACGTTGACCACTATTTTATAGATGTGAAAGATATGAATCCTGACATCTATCATCGCTATACCAGCAGGTCGAATCGTCGTGTTATCGGTAACCTCCGTTGGTTAGCCGCCCATGTAGATACAGGTAAAGTAACCATCCGACTGCCTCATATACCTGATTACAATACAGAGCAGGATATGGAGCGTAGCCAACAACAGCTGGAAGCTATGGGATTCAAGGACTTTGATCGCTTTCAGTATATCACTCCAAATGCAGAATAGAGAGATCTATCTTCTTGTTGAGGCGGCTCTTGGTGCTGCGGATAGCTTGTTCTGAGCAACAGAAGGAACGGGCTTTTTGGCGGTCGTTCTTGCCATAGTACTCCATGATGCAGAAATAGGTCTCCTTGGGAGTTAGGGACGAGGAGGCTTTTGCTAACAGTGCTGCAAGGGGGGCGTCAATGAAGGGAAGTGCCTTGAGTACGGCTTGTTCCTCCTCTTTACCCATTTGGCTAATATTCTTGTCGTTGATGATGGCAAAGAGAACATCGATGCCTTGTTTTGCCTCATTGATGGATAGTGTGGCAAACACGGTAGGGTTTGACTCCTTGCTAAGCAATTCCTGGCGCACCCGGTCTATTCGATGCTGATACAAGACAGCCTGTGCCCGCATCCGGCGGATATACCAGTAGCAGACTATGCCGGAAACCAGTAGCAGTAGTATGATGGCGATGGCATATAACTGGCGCTCATGGTTTGTCTTTGCCTGTTCTACCTGCCATTGTATATCCATGACGTTCGTATAGCTTTCTGGAGAGATGGTCTGCATCAGCATCTGCAGCTGATCTTGTTTGCCTTCCCGATAATAAATGTAGCAGAGTAGTATCATGGAACTGTTTTCCATAACAGAATCCTTGCTCAACATGGCAGAACGATAGGCGTATTCCTCTGCTTTACCTAAAGCATTAGCGAACATCTCCCGATATGCCCACTCTTGATAGATGGCAGCACTGTCCACACCACCACCTTTTGTTAGTGATGGTAACGGCGTTTCTGCTCTTTGACAAGCACAGAGTAGACAGATGGTTGTTAATATAGGTGCGAGAAATCTTCTCATCAGGTCGATGAAATGGCCTATTTTTAACGCAAAGCCAGAGCTTTGTTCTCAGCAGCCTCCATCTGTTCACGCTCACCAGGCCCTTTGTCGTTCTGCCCACAAAGGTGCAGGATGCCATGGATGATGACACGATGCAGCTCTTCGTCGTAGTCTTTGTGGAAGAGTTCTGCATTGGAGCGTACGGTATCCAGCGAGATGACAAGATCGCCATTGAGCACGTCGCCTTCGCAATAGTCGAAGGTGATGATGTCGGTATAGTAATCGTGTTGCAGGTATTCGCGATTGACGGCCAAGATATGCTCGTCATCGCAGAACAGGTAGCCCACCTCACCAACCTTCTTGCCGTAGGTGGCAGCTACACGGCGAATCCATGCAGTGGTTTCGCGACGTTTGATGTTAGGGAATTTGACGTTTTCTGAATTGTAGCTAATCATATTTTATCTTTATGGGGAAGATACTGGCTAACATCTACACCGAAGTGCTGCAGTTCGCGCACCATTGTCGATGAAATGGACGAAAATTGCGGTTCAGCATAGAGCAGAATGGTCTCAATGCCACTGAGCTGACGATTGATGTCTGCCTGTTCGCGCTCGTACTCGAAATCCTTAACGGAGCGCACACCTTTTACAATGTAGTGGGCGCCCTCAGCCTTAGCAAAATCGACCGCCAGTCCGTAATAGGGCTTCACCTCGATGCGAGGCTCATCGGCATAGAGGTCACGGATGGCCTTGATGCGCTCCTCGGCACGGGGCATGTCGGGCTTGTGCACCTGGTCGCCCACCACGCCAATTACCAAACGGTCGAACAGCGGAAGAGTACGGGTCACAATGGAATCGTGACCTATCGTAAAGGGGTTGAAGCTTCCCACGAATATTCCTGTTCTTGTCATAGCGGTAGCAAATTCTTCACTTTTCACTCTTTACTCTTCACTCAAAAAGGCTCGGTTCCATGATGTTGCCACTATACGGATTACGTCCGAAGTGTTTGTATGCCAACTCCGTGACCATACGACCACGAGGGGTACGTTTGATGAAGCCCTCCATGATGAGGAAAGGTTCATAGACCTCCTCGACAGTACCGGCATCTTCGCCAATAGCAGTGGCAATGGTGGTGATGCCAACAGGACCGCCACGGAACTTGTCAATGATGGTCAGCAGGATGCGGTTGTCTATCTCGTCCAATCCGTACTGGTCGATATTCAGTGCCTTCAGAGCTATCTTGGTAATGCTTGAGTCGATGCGTCCGGTACCCTTCACCTGTGCAAAGTCGCGCACACGACGCAACAGGGCATTGGCAATACGGGGCGTGCCACGCGAGCGACGGGCAATCTCTAATGAGGCGTCCGTCGTAATAGGTACACGCAGAATGCTGGCGGAGCGCTCAATGATTTTCTGCAACGTCTCCGGATCATAGTATTGCAAGTGCATGTTGATGCCGAAACGGGCACGCAACGGAGCTGTGAGCAGTCCGCTACGCGTGGTGGCACCCACCAAAGTAAACGGGTTGAGGTCAATCTGGATGGAGCGTGCCGACGGGCCCTTGTCAATCATGATGTCGATGCGGTAGTCTTCCATCGCTGAATAGAGGTACTCCTCAACCACGGGCGACAGACGGTGTATCTCATCGATGAACAACACGTCATTCTTCTCCAGCGATGTCAGGATGCCTGCCAAGTCACCCGGCTTGTCGAGCACAGGACCCGAGGTAATCTTAAAGCCCACACCCAACTCGTTAGCAATGATGTTAGACAGCGTTGTCTTACCCAGTCCGGGGGGACCGTGCAACAAGACGTGATCGAGGGGCTCGCCACGATATTTGGCAGCCTCGACAAACACTTCCAAGTTCTCGACGACCTGCTGCTGACCGCTGAAATCATTGAATGCCAGCGGGCGCAGTGCGTTCTCGAACTCCTTCTCGCTCGACGACAACTGCTCTTCTCTGATGTCAAAATCTTCGTCCATCATCTGCTTTTTGTTCGCAAAGGTACAAAATAATTATTAATTATGTATGAATTATTATGATTATTTATTAACTTTGCCGCACCAAACACTTTACTCGCATGAAACGGAGATTACTATTTACCTTAGCTACCTTGATGTCGATAGGCATCAATGCTTCGACCACACTCCCCTTGCAGGGAACAGTCATCAAACCCACCAATCCGAATATCCAGTATGTTGGGCGCATCTGCTTCGACCATCCCGAACGTCCGCGATTCACTTTCCCCGGCACGCAGATTAACGCCAACTTTACAGGTACCTCGCTGAAACTGTGGGTGAAGCCCAAGAGCGGTTACTTCATGGCACAGATAGACCAGGCAGCGCCTTTCAAGGTGGCTGTCATGGGCGAACGTGACTCAGTGGTCACACTGGCCAGCGCCCTACCCCAAGGCAGTCATCAGCTGCGCCTGATGTATGTCATAGAGGGCTATGAACTCAAGCCAGACTTCCGCGGACTGATTCTTGACGAGGGTGCCCGACTGTTGCCACCACCAACCTTGCCTCAGCGCACCATCGAGTTTATTGGCAACAGCATCACCTGTGGCTATGGCAATGAGAGCGTAGTAGCTCCCGACCCGTTCGAATATGAGACGGAGAACCACTATCTTACCTACGCCCAGCAGACTTGTCGTGCCTTGGGAGCCTATGCCCATGTAGTGGCACGCTCAGGTATCGGCGTCTATCGCAGCTACGACGGTCCCAAAGAAGGCACGCCCAACAATGTGATGACAACTGAATATGAGTACACCAACCTCTACGACCGCAGTGAGCGCTGGGACTTCAGCCGCTTTCAGCCTCAGTTGGTATGTATCAATCTAGGTACCAACGACCTCTCTACCAACAACTACGACACAGCACTGCTGAAAGCAGCCTACCAGCGTTTTCTCAAGCAGGTGCGCAGTCACAACCCCAAGGCAAAGATTGTATTCCTTTGCGGTTCCATGCTGAATGGCAAGGAACTGGAGATAGCTCGCACCATTCTGAACGAGGTAACAGAGGAGGCCCACCAGCAGGGTGATAAGGAGGTCTATCGCTTTGACTTCACGCCACAGACAGGCGAGTTAGGATATGGCGCCTCGTGGCATCCCTCGTTGAAACAACACGAGAAAATGGCCGCCGAACTGACGACCTATCTCAGAAAACTCATGAAATGGTAAGTTTTTTCTTAGAGCAGGTTCTTGATAGCCTGCTCTAAGTCTTTAATTGTCTCCGCTCTTCCCACGATGTTATTCTCGCGGTCAATGAGGAAGAATGCCGGAATACCTTGTACGTTATAGGTGGCCAATACTTGCGACTGCAGACCTTCTGCATCACGGACACTAATCCATGGCAGGGCAGCAGTCTGCTGTTTCCAGAAGTGCTCGTCGGGGTCGATGCTGACCTGATAGACTTCCAGTCCCTGGGCATGATACTTGTTGTACAGCTCGCGCAACTGAAGTATACGGGCCGGCGACTGTTCTGAAGCAAAGACGTGGAAGTCAAGCAAAACCACCTTACCCTTCAACTCCGTCAGACTGCGCTGCTTGCCCTTGTTGTCAGGCAGGGTGATATCGATGAGACCTGCTGTCGTCACCTTGCTGGCATCAATCTGTTGTGCACGGGCTGCATCGTTGATGCGGATATTGTTCATACCCTCAATGGCAATGTTGTGCAGGTTGGCACCACGGGCAGAATTGGGGTAGTTGACATCCCAACTGGTGGCTACGGCAGCAAAGGCCTTGATGTCCTCACGGTCGGCACGAGGATTGAAAAGTAGCATGTCACCTAGCGTCTGGAACAGGGCAAAGTAAGCATACGACTTGTCGGGCTCTGCATAGATATAGTTTTTCTTGATATCCTCCTTGTATTGACGAACCAGAGCCATAATACTATCGTTGGTAGCCTGAACGGTCAGTTCAGCATTGTCATTGATAGCAATAGCGCGCTGGCGCAAATCAATCTGCTTGAGTGCAAGTTCTTTGATTTTCAGACAGTTGTCAGAACCACTTACCTCATACTGGGTAGCCATCTGCGGATATTGAGCCTTGATGGTAACCGTCTCGGTGGAGTCGATGGACACGTTGATAATCTGACCGGCAATGCGCAGGCGATAGAACTCCGGAGCCTCCTGAGCGTCACCGCTGAAACTGAACGTACCGTCTTCATCCAGACGAACAGAGTCTACAACGGTAATCTCTTCAATGCCTACATTCTCCAAGAGGAGCAGCGAGTCCTTGGCGTTGCTGATAGAACCCTCTACATGGAACTTTTTCTCACTACACGATGCAATGGCCAATGCAGCCACGGCAATCATCAGATATTTCTTCATTATTGATGCGAATATTGTTATTTTGGCCGCAAAGGTACAAATTATTTCCTAAAAAACAATAATTCTCAGGTTGATTATTCGTTTATTATTATAATAATGTGTACCTTTGTGCCCAATTTGCAAACGATTGCAAGGTTTTTTTATATTTTTAGATGTTTTAATACAAGATGAACGTAATTACGAAAAGTATTCAGTTGCCTGATGGAAGAACCATCACAATTGAGACCGGGAAAGTGTACTGCTGGCTACTGTTTGTGCCGCAAAAGATGCAGTTCCCGGAACAGATTTCATGCCTCTGCAGGTTGACTACAGAGAGCAGTATGCCGCCGCAGGACGTTTCCCCGGTGGTTTCACCAAGCGCGAGGGTAAAGCCTCTGACAATGAAATCCTGACGAGCCGTCTGGTAGACCGCGTGCTCCGTCCGCTGTTCCCCTCTAACTATCACGCAGAAGTCTATGTCAACGTAATGCTGTTCAGCGCCGATGGTGTTGACCAGCCCGATGCTTTGGCAGGTTTTGCAGCATCAGCAGCGCTGGCATGTTCAGATATCCCCTTCGAGTGCCCCATCTCTGAGGTACGTGTAGCCCGTATC
>OMQN01000130.1 GCA_900313235.1 uncultured Prevotellaceae bacterium
TGGAGTAATGCTACAAGACTGCTGGAACAATCCTACAAGGCTGCTGTAACAATGCTACATAGCAGCTGGAGAAGCCTTCCCAAGGCGGTCTGCGAAACCACAACGGCTAAAGTGTTGGCTGTGAGGATGTGAGTAGAATTACTGTTTTTCGGCGAAACAAGAAACTATAAGCAAAAGAAAAGACAGAAGAACACAGCTTGCCGACTATGTCCTTCTGTCCTTATGTCACCTTTTGTCTAATACCTATGTTCTTCTGTACTTCTGTCCAAAACCAGATGTACTTCTGTTACCACAGTCCTTTGTTGTATTCTACAGGCTCGTCGTCCCATAGGCTGTAGTGGCGGGCATCACCATCGACGAAATCGTCGCCGTCCTCGTCACCGCCACCGGTGCCTTCGCCTAAGCCGCTAACCTTATTGCCTGAACCATCGAGCACTGAACCGGTGTTCATCTGATAGTCGGTAAACAGCATGGGCAGCACTTCTGTAATTGGCTTCTTATATGTCTTTTTCATCTTTTCTGTTGATTGTTGTTAGTTATTCATTCATCGAATGTCCCTACTCCACCTGCCTAAGCCCCCCTCCCTTGGGGAGGGGCCGGGGGTGGGTCGGGATCTTTATTTACCTACTGCCACTTTTCTTCCGTTCACGATATATATTCCATTGGGCAGTCCGTTGAGCGACTTGGTCTGCTTGCGCAGCAGCTGTCCGCCGATGCTGTATACGTCAAACGGCTTAACGTCGTTGTCGACGGCATCGAAGCTGTCTATCTCGGTCGGCGTGTCGCTGTCGAGCTCCATCACGCGGAACATCAGCTGTGCTGGACGTGCGCCGGTGGTGTTGGGCTGCTTCTGGAACCAAGCACGATAGCCCTTCAGACGGTATTCCTTCGTGCCGAGAGTCTCGTAGAAGAGGTTGCTCTGGATGATGTAGTCGCCAGGCTGGATGAAGTAGTCACCCGCCGTTTTATACGTATAGCCATCCACTTCGTCCTTGGTGGTCTTGGTGAAGTAGGTTCCTGTGAAGGCAAAGTCAGCAGTGGTCTTGATGAACCAGTCCCAATCGTGGTTGTAGTTGTTGCCGATGAACGGCTTGAAAGAGCTTGATGCTGCATCCCAGCGCTTCACGGGCACCTCCTCGTTGGCGTTGCCGTCGCGGTAGAGCCTGTTTTCCTCAACATCATAGTTCAGGTCTACGTCCTCGAAGGTGTATTCGTGGCTGGGAGAGATGTTGCCCGAGCCCATGCGTATGAGCAGCGGTTCAAACTCGTCGAGCGGGTCTTGCTCATAGTTAGCGTACTTCAGGAACTTGAACACGTCATCCTCAATTCCTCGGTAGGCAGCAATCATAAAATTGTTGTTCTCCGCTACATCGCCGTTGAACGCTTCCTTGTAGACTCCGGCATACTTATAGCTGCGGTCGCGATCGTTTTCGCTAAATGTATTATCCTTGTTCACACCGAAGGGCAGAGCCACGGTGTTCCATCCCTCAACCATCGTGCGCTTGAGCACCACGTCGGCGTGCATCTGTCCTGCCACATCATAGCTTGTGGCAGCCTCGTCGAGAGTCTTGGTGAGCAGATACATGAAGTGCTTCTGAGCACGATAGGTCTTGTAGCCGCTTTCTGCACTGGTAGAAGTGGCATCAACCGTGAAGTTCAGAGTTACCTGATTGGCGGGAACATTGTTGAAGATGTTATAATAGTATGTAACATAAACCGTTTTTTCTTCACCCCCTATTGTCTGCTTTTCTTGCTTTACCTCAGAAAGCTCGGTCTTGTCGCAAGTAGGAGCAACGCCACGGCTTACGTTCACCTTGTGCAGCTTTGTGCAGTTAGCAAACACCAAAATACCTGTTGAAGCAACATTCTCGCCAATAGTTATCGTTTCAAGGTTGCTACAACCAACGAAAGCATTATCGTTTATCCTTACTATCTGGCTGGGGATAGTCACTTCCGTGAAGCCATCACAGTTGGCAAACAACGAAGCAGCCACCGTGTAGTCATCGTTGTCTCTTATGGTTATACCACCAGACTTCGTGTCAGAACCATCCTTTATCTGCGCAAGCAGCTGATTAACCGTTGTCGTAGAAATCTGGTCGCAGTTCTGGAAAGCGTTCCAGCCCAGCAGTGTTGCATCATTAAATGCTGCAACAGATGCATCGCTCAGTTTATTGCAGTTGTCAAATGCACAAGCGATAATATTCAGCACATTATTATATTCAGCACCTGTCTGAGAAGAGTTCTCGGCATTGTAGAAGTTAAGGTTCACCAAGTTTGTGCAATTCTGGCAGAACGTATATTCTATCGTGTTAGTAGTTGACGGCATATTCAGCGTTACCAGATTGCTGCAATTCTGGAATACTCCTTGTGCCGTTTCGGCCAGAGCTGCATTGTTGGGATATGTAATCTCGGTGAGAGCTTCACAATTCTGGAATACAATATCTGCCAGCTGAGTTATAGACGAAGGCAGCACCGTGCTTGTGAGTGTCATGGACTTACACAGCGAGAAAGCAGCATAGGCAAGCCTGGTACAACCATCACTGATAGTAATCAGCCCCAGCTTAGTATCGCCTTGGAAGCAAGAGCGGTCGAACACCTTAACATTGGTAGTGTTGATGGTCTCAAGGTTCTCACACTTGAAGAAAGAGTATTCGCCAAGTCTTTCAACACCTGTCGGCAGAACAACAGTCACCAGATTCTTGCAACCATAGAAGATGTAGTTATACATATTTGAGCCTGCTTCTGTCAGGTAAACGGGATCCCACCTTACAGTCTGGCCGTTCTCATAATAGGTTTCTACGAATATGCCGTTGTCGGCCACGAAAGTAGCAGCTTCCATATTCAGTGTGGCGAGACTGCCCTGATTGGTGGCATAGTCACTCTCTTTTATCTGGTACTTACCGCCGGCCATAGTGCGCAGGGTCTTGATGTCCTCGCTGTTCAACGGGCCATCTATATATAAGGTGGTAACATCGTTCAGCTGCGTGCTGGCATCATCTGTGATAAGCTTTTCCAATTCGCCTGTGAAGCCTAAATACTCTTGGCCGTCGGCACTGAACTTAATCTTCAAGTCGCCTCCGAGCTTTCTTGTAGTGAACGTTGTGGTTGCCTCTCCTGAGAACATCGTGCCATTGTATGCCTTCACACTGAAGGTGTACTCTGTATTGGGTGCCAATCCGCTGAGCTCATAGGCTATTGATGCACCCGAGTTGCCTTCGGTCTGAACAGTAGCACCAGTGTTCTTGTTTGTAATGATATAGGACAGTGGCAGGCTGTTGACATCTGTTCCCGTAAAATTCAGCGTAGCTCCATCTGCAAGCAGATGGGTCACGGGGTCGGGCGAAGCGAATACAACCGTAGGAGCCGTGTTGTCGGCAAGGGTTGTGAACGTCACATTGACGGGAGCACTGTAGTTGATGCCATCGAAAGCCACTACCTCGTATGTGTAGGTGGTGCTGGCCTGCAGGTTCGACAATGCGTAGGTTGCATGGTTGTCTGAGCTGTGGCTGTTTGTGCCGTTATAGGTGAAATAGCTTTCACCTGAAACACCTGTAACAGCCCAAGACTTGTTGTCATCTCCACTTTGACCATTGTTGAACTGGATATTGATATGGTCGGCATCATAGGTATAAACCCAGTACTCTCCACTCTTTTGAGTCAGCTGAGTGCCTGGCCAAGCACCGTTGAGAGCATTATTCGAGTCATCCCATACATAAAGATAAGGTGCTGTAGTAGCTTTCACATAGACGGTCACCTTGCTCGGAGCGTTCACACGAGTGTAGCCGGTATTTCCGTCGTATGTGAAATAGTTGTCGCCCGTAAGGTTGTTGATGTTGGGGGTGGTGGGGCTTGAATTATTTGGCTGGCTCCTAAAGTTGATATTGATTGGTGATTCACTGAAGGTCTGCTTCCAATACCCATTCTCCTGTGTTGTCATCGTCGTACCATCCTGACCATTGAGCTTTGTTCCATCATCTTTATAAGCATAAAGAGCAGGTGCATTTGCGGCTTGCACATAGATGGTGGTGCTGGTTGGGGTTTGTACGGTGTGGGTAAGGCCAGTAGCCTTGTCTGTTATAATATAGGTAAGGTTGCTTGTCTGATTGTCGGTACCCGTCATAGTGAGTACTGCGCTGTTCTTGGTAATCTGTGAAGCGTTGGCACTGACTATTACCGGAGCTTCTGTGTCTGATATGGCATCGCTGACATAGTTGCCCAGAACCTGGAAGCGCTTGAACGTTACGCCGCTCTCGCTT
>OMQN01000058.1 GCA_900313235.1 uncultured Prevotellaceae bacterium
CGTCGTTAATGAGCGAGGCGAGACAGTAGAATACGTCAGCATTGGCATCGAAGAGGATAGCGTGGGCGTTATCTCCGATGCACAGGGACATTTCGCGCTGACGATACCCGCAGGGCGCAGGGATGATCTGACATTCACACACGTTTCCTATCAGACGACAGCGATTCCCTACGCGACTTACGCCAATGGGTACGAACTGACTGTAACACTGAAAGACAAGGTAATCGAACTGGCCGAGGTCGTAGTCGGCAAAAAGAACAAGCCGCACACGCTGTCGGGCAAGTCGTGGATAAGGACAAGCACGGCAGGTTTTCGTGGTAACTGCAAAGGCGATATAGAATGGGGACCAATCTTCAAGAACAGGAAGGATTATCTGTTGACAGACATCATGGTTTCCATCGACAAATGCGAGTACGAGGAATGTCTGTTGAGTTTCAACTGCTACGAGGTCAGGGACAAGAAGTTTGTCAATGTACTGAACAAGCCTATCTACAAACGTGTTACTCCTGCCGACAATGGGAAACAACTCTACGTCAGCCCAGCGGAGTCCGTCGTGCTGAAAGGCGAGAAGAAATACTGCGTCACTATCAGCGTCGTTGACATGAAGGGCAATGGAAGCCTCTCTTTCCCCGCCAACTTTAAGAGCAGTTATGCCCGGCACAAGGTAAAGGGGAAAATGAAGAAAATTCCTGGTTGTCCGATGATTATCGTGAAAGGCTATGAGGTGGAATGATAATCAAAGAACATGAACAAGAAATCCATCATCACCATCCTGCTTGCCCTCGTTGCAATGGCGGGACAGGGACAAATTAAATGTCACATCGAGGGCCTATCCAAGACATACGTTGACAGTATCAACAGGCAGTTAACATCTTTTTTCCGTTTTTGTGTGTCACAAAACGGACTTTTTTGCGTATATAGAGTAAACAACGCCCAAGAATGACGCAAGAGGAATTCAAGGAGGAAGCCCAGCGACTGCGGCCCCGGCTGATGCTGACGGCGCGCCGGTATCTGGGTGACGACGATGCCGAAGACACGGTGCAGGACGCACTGCTGCGGCTGTGGCAGATGGTTGGCGAACTGCGACAGCCCTTCGACGCGCTGGCTCTGCGCCTGACCCGCAACCTCTGCATCGACAAGGTGCGCCGGAAAAGACCCACCTTGACGCTGACGGACAGCGGCGAGACAGGTGAAGCTGACGACAATGACGAACGCATAGAGCGCATGATGGCCGTCGTCAGCACCCTGCCCGACCTGCAGCAGACCGTCCTCCGCCTGCGCCACCTTGAGGGAATGGAAATGAACGAGATTGCCGACTTGATAGGCAGCAGCGAAGTGGCCATCCGCAAAGCCCTGAGCCGCGCCCGACAGGCAGTAAGACAAAAATACATGAAGCAATATGAGTGACATCCTTAGAATACGCACGCTGACAGACCGCTTCTTCGACGGCACGACCACGCTCGAAGAGGAGCACGAACTGTACGACTACTACCGGCGCGAGCAGGCACTGCCCGCCGACCTCGCTCAGCTGCGCCAGCTGTTCTTGGACTTTGCCGCTGTCCAGTTCGCTGATGAGCAGACGGTTAGCATCAACGTCAACAAGCCGCGTCGCTGGCTCCGCTGGGCTGTTGCTGCCTGTGCCGCCCTGCTCATAGCTGCTGGCGCAGCGGTGTGGCTGAACAGCGGTCAGCAGGACGACGACGAGTGTGTGGCCTATATCTACGGCGAGCGCACCACCGACCGCGACGTGGTGCTCGGCGAGATACAGAAGACGATGGCCGCCGTGGCCGACGACGGCAGCGACGAGGTGGAGGAGCAACTGAAGATGATGTTTGGCAACGAATAAATATACTTGAAGATATGAAGCGATTCCTAATTATGATGACAGTATTGCTGGCGGTCACACTTGCCGAAGCGCAGACGGGACTGAAGATAAACGACCTCTTCGAGGGCCGCATCATCCCGCAGGAGCAGATGATTGAAACCCGCGTGCGGGGCAAGTCGCTGGCCAAGTATCAGCTGAGCTACTACCGCAGTGTGCGGTTCACCGTCGGCGAGAGTGAGGCCGACCGGGTGCTGAAAATAGTGGAGGACGACAGCAAGGGCCACTTTGCCAGCGGCGGCAACAAATCGCGCAAGACGGTGTTCGGCAAGGAGCACAGCGTCAACTTTAAGACGCAAGTGGGCCGGCAGGGCGACCGCAACTGCTTCCTCTGCTATCAGGCATGGTGGCGGGGCAACACGTCGGAGCGTGAGGTGACCGTCATCTACATGGAGGGCAGTGTCAAGAGTCTGGGACAATTAGAAGAACTATTAAACAAGGACTAAGATATGAAAAAACTCATGATCATCATGGCGCTGGCAGCCCTGACGGCGACGGCCGGCGCACAAGAAAACGACACCGTCGTCATCCACAATCCCAAGAAGGTGACCATCATCACGGGCGACTCGCTGCAGCGCATCATCGTCAGCGGCAAGGAGGACGACGATAAGTTCACGTACCAGAACACCATCAGACTGGTGGACTCCAACTACGTTAGCACCACCCGCATCGGCCGCGACCGCTGGGAACTGATACCCAGCGTGAAGGTGGGCAAGAAAAAGGATGACGTGGAGGGCCACTCCTACGACAATGAAATCTCAGCCCATTTCGGCATAGGCTTCACGGCTCCCACCAATGCCGACGCAGGCACCGACTTCTCAACCTTCAAGTCGTGGGAGATATTTGCCACCATCGCGCAGTGGGACCACTATTTCGAGCGTCGCCACCGCAACTCCGTGTCGTTAGGCTTCGGCATCGACTGGAAGAACTACCGCATGACCGGCGACACACGATTCGTGAAAGCGCCCGACGGCAATGTCGCCCTTGAAAAGTACCCCTTGCAGGTGTCGCCCGACTTCTCGCGCATCAAGGTCTTCTCGCTGACCGTCAACTTGGGCTTCACCCATAAATTCGACAAGGACTTTTGGATTGGTTTCGGCCCTGTGGTGAATTTCAATGTCTATGGCAGCGTGCTGACTGAATATTCCATGTATGGCGACGACATTGAGAGATTGGAGAAGAACATCCGCCAGCGACCCATCACCATCGACTGGATGCTCCGCGTGGGCTTTATGGGCGTTCCCCTCTATCTGAAGTACTCCGGCGACAACGTGCTGAAGGACGGTGGTGTGAAGTTCCGCTCGCTCTCCTTCGGACTATACCTGTGAAAAAACTCTCTCTCGTAATAATTGTGATAGGCAGCATCGGCCGTGATGGTAGGTGCTGCCTGTAAAACGTAAAAATGAAAGGACACGGCCCTCCAGTTGCTTTTTTCCTGTTCTTTACAATATTTCTTTCGTGAAGATACGAAACAAAAATGAAATAAATATGAACAAGAAAACCATAGAGAAGACAAAATTCTGTGGGGATTGTCATATTTCGTCGAAATAAGTTTGTGGAGAATGTATTTTGGGGACACAATTAGTTAAAAGAGATTAAAGGAATATAGTTAAATTGAATTAAGGAAGTACGAAAAATCATACTTTGGGTTTTATCGAATCAGTATTTCTTCGTATCTTTGCATTAAAAGTATGATAAATCATACGAGTCAAATAGTAAATTAATTCGATGATTCTCGTAGTTGACGACGATAAAAACATACGGCTCTCGCTGAAGCTCATACTGGAGCGCAACGAATATGAGGTGGCCTTGGCTGAGGAGCCTAAGGAGGCGATGCAGATAGTCCGCAACACTCCGGCGGTGGAGCTGGTACTGATGGATATGAACTATAGTATATCCACTGACGGTGAGGAAGGACTGACACTGCTGAAGCAGGTAAAGGTGTTCCGCCATGAGGTACCGTGTATCCTGATGACGGCCTGGGGCAGCATCGACCTGGCTGTGCAGGGCATGCGGGCCGGTGCCTTCGACTTCATCACCAAGCCGTGGGACAATGGCGTGCTGTTAGACAGGATTGAGACGGCCATCAAGATAAACAATGCAAGTCCTGCGACTCAGCCGATTCAAAGTTCACCCATTGTCGGCACCTCCCTCTCTGGCATTCTCGCTACCGTGGCCCGCGTGGCTCCCACCAATGCGCCCGTGCTGATTACTGGTGAGAGTGGTACGGGCAAGGAACTCATAGCAGAAGCTATCCACCGACAGAGCCAACGGGCCAACGGACCGTTTGTGAAGGTGAACCTCGGCGGCATCTCCACGTCGCTGTTCGAGAGTGAGATGTTCGGACACAAGAAAGGTTCGTTTACTGATGCCAAAGCCGACCGCATAGGCCGTTTTGAAATGGCTAAGGGTGGCACCATCTTTCTCGACGAGATTGGCGAACTGTCGTTGGCCAGCCAAGTGAAACTGCTGCGGGTGCTGCAAGACCAGACCTACGAGGTGCTGGGCGACAGTCAGACACGCCGAACGGATGTCCGTGTGGTCTGCGCCACCAATGCCGACCTTCGCACGATGGTCGAGGAAAAGACCTTCCGTGAGGATCTGTTCTACCGCATCAATATCATCAACCTCCATCTGCCGCCCCTGCGTGACCGTCGTGAGGACATACCGCTATTGGTGAATCACTTCCTCCGGATGGCTTGTGAGGCAAACGACCTCCCGCTTGTCACCGTCTCGACAGAGGCCATAGGCTATCTCCAGACACTTCCGTTCCCTGGTAATATCCGAGAACTGAAGAATCTGGTGGAAAGAGCGCTGCTGATGAAAGAAAACCTCACCCCCGGCCCCTCTCCCAAAGAGAGGGGAGTGGTTACTCTTGGACGTCAAGATTTTGAGTGTTTTTCAACGGATAGCCTATCTACTCCCCTCTCCCCTTGGAGAGGGGTCGGGGGTGAGGCTTCTCTTGCTTCCATGGAGCGCAACGCCATTGCAGCCTGCATTGCCAAGCACAACGGCAACCTCTCGCTTGTCGCTAAGGAGTTGGGCATCAGCCGTGGTGCCCTGTACCGCAAAATAGAAAAGCACGGACTATGAAACTGAAGTACTACTTTGCAATCCTTATCCTGGGCATTGTCCTGTTGGCCGGCGTGGCGCTCTTCGCTACGTTTCGCAGTCATCCCACATTGTTCTACGTCACCGAGTGCTTTGTAGTCCTGATGTTGTTCTACCTCTGGCACTTCTACCGCAAGACCATCCGACCGTACGACACGCTGATTGGCGGCATGGAACTGGTGCGGGACCTCGACCTGACCACGCGCCTTGCTTCTTCGGGACAACACGAAACCGACGTCATCGTCCGCACGTTCAACGACCTGCTGAGCCGCCTGCGCAGCGAGCACCTCAGGCTCGAAGAGCAATACACCTTCCTCAACCTGCTGATCGAGGCCTCCCCGATGGGCGTCATCCAGTGTGACCTCGACGGCAACACGACTTCCATGAATCCCGCAGCCCGTGAGATGCTGTCGCCAAGTGTTAAAGAAGCCATCCACGCACTTCCTCTTGGCGAGACGACCACCGTGCGCATTCCTGGTGAACCGCAACTATTCCGCATCAGCCACCTCAGTTTTCCTGACCGCGGTTACCAGCATCCTTTCTTCCTCATTGAGTCACTGACCTCAGAAATACGTCTTGCTGAGAAAGCCGCCTATGAGCGCGTCATCCGTATGATTGCTCACGAGGTGAACAACAGTGTGGCGGGCATCATCGGCAGTCTCTCTGGCGACGAGGCTGAGCGACTCACCGCCCTCTCTGCCTTCGTTACCCGCTTTGCCGATGTGGTAAAGATTCCACAGCCGCAACTGCAACTCTGCGACCTCAGTGAGGAGGTGGATGCCTGTCGCCCATTCCTTGAAAACCTGTGTACCCAGGCTCATGTCCAAATCGAATTCCGTCTTACCGACGAAGCCATACCCGTTCATCTTGACACCGTCCTTTTCCAGCAGGTACTCATCAACATTGTCAAGAATGCTGTGGAGAGCATCGGAGCAACACAAGGACTTATCACCCTTGAAGTCACTGTGCCTGCTACGCTCACCATCACCGACAATGGGCGGGGTATTCAGTCCTCTGTTGCCAAACATCTTTTTACTCCCTTCTTCTCCACGAAACCACAAGGTCAGGGGCTCGGTCTTTTGCTCATTCGCGACATTCTTACTTCTCATCACTGTACATTCAGTCTGCTGACAGATCCAGAAGACAAACTCACTCGTTTCGCCATCCAATTCCCTATTCAGAAAACTCAAAAATGAACTTATACGACTCGACGTCAACAATCAGGGGGATTACACGATGCCATGTAATCCCCCTGATTGTTTGTTATTCTATCTCTTAGTTGAATTTCAGAATCTGACCAGGCTGCAGTTTCGAAGACTTCTTCAGGTGGTTCAGCTTCATAATGGCATTGACTGTCGTGCCACGCTTGCGGGCGATAGAGTAGAGCGTCTCACCCTTGCGAACCTTGTGGAAGCGCGACTCCTGCTGATAGCTGGCTGCGGGAGCTGCTGAGGCCAACTCAACATCTTCGCCACCCTCGCCAAAACTGCTGCCACCAACACCACGCAGACGGGTAGCAATGAGCGACTCGCTCTGATAGGTGTCCTTATGGAACATATAGTAGTCGTCGACGACATCCTGATTGCGGAAGTCGAACATCAACGCGGGGTTCAGGGCTACACCGCAGAGACGTGTCTCAAAGTGCAGGTGCGAACCAGTGCTACGACCCGTGTTGCCACCCAGTCCGATAGGCTCACCGGCATGTACCTCCTGGTCTTCCACTACCAGCTGTGCTGACAGGTGACCATAGATGGTCTCCAGACCGTTGTAGTGACGGATGACGACATATTTACCGTAGCCGCGGCGCTCGTAGCGCACGACGCGTACCTTACCAGAGAAAGCAGCACGGATGGTGTCGCCAATGTAAACCTTGATGTCCAGACCCTTGTGCTGGCGTCCCCAACGGGCACCAAAGTTGCTGGTCAGCACACGACTGTCGGTAGGCATGCAGAACTCTTTCAGCGAGATGCGGAAGGAGTCGGGCAGCGCCGTCTCGTGGTGTGCATATTTGTTGCTCCAGTCCTCATAGAGGTCTTCTGCGGGCGATTCGTAATTCTCGGTAAATATCAGTCGCTGCAGCGCTACGCTGTCGACTGCTTTCATCTTTCGGTCTATGGGGGCCTGACGTGCCAATAGGTCTTGTCCCATGGATGGGATGGCGCATATTGTTGCTATTGTCAGTATTGCAAGTGTCTTGAATTTCTGCATTATTAATTGTTTTAGTTCTTGTTGATTTTCAGTCCGATACGGAAATAGAACGTTGCAAAGGTAGTAAATATTGTTGAAAAAGGCATTCATTCTGCCTGATGTTTAAGTTTATTTTGTGTGTTTTAACACTTTTAACGCGTAAACAAATATGGAGTTATCAGATTTTTTTGTACTTTTGTAGCCAATATGACTAAGAACCATCCATTAACATGTACGACCAGATATTAGGAGATGCCCTGTTCATCATGCTCTATGCTGTTGTAGCAGCGTTGGCTGCGCTGGGAAGCTGTTATTTGCTGTTCCGGCGGGGCAATGCCTTTGCTGCCGATGTCACGCCACCCTTACGACTCAGACGGTGGACGGCAGCGCTATTGGCTGTCGCCGCCGTGAACCACCTGTGGTATATGCCCATTCTCTTTCTTTCTACAGAGGCCGATATCCAACTGTGCGACCTGATAGGCGGACTGCTTGACAGCATGTCGTTCTTCCCGCTGTCTATCGTTGTCATGATTACGATGCTGCAGGATCGCCGCCGACCGCTGTGGCCCATTGCCGTAGCTTTTGCACCGCTTGTGATGGTAAGTGCATGGAGCGTAATCACCCGTAGCTACGATTTCCCGTTGGGGTATGCCTATTCCCTGCTGCTGTGCGTTGGTCTCTTTATCTATATGGTTCGCGAGACGTGGCGCTATAGCCGCTGGCTGCGCGAGAACTATGCCGACCTGGAGCACAAGGAGGTGTGGCAGAGTATGACACTGTTGGGCATCATCATGCTGGTCTATGTGTTCTATGCACTGGCGGGCAAAGGCTCTGTCTTTATCTATGTCTTCCATGTCGTCAGCCTGGTGCTTGTGCTCTATCTGCCGTGGCGCGTCGATACGCTGAGCGACTTGAGCAATCTGGAGTCCCACCAAGCCCTCTCTCAACCGCTTCCTGACCGCGAGGAGCCGGAGGCGAGTCTGCCCTCTGATGTTAACGATGAACAGATAGCGACTCTGCTCAAGCAAAAGTGTGAGAAAACGGGCATCTATCGGCAGCACGACTTGACGCTCGCCCAACTGGCTAAGTGTCTTGGCACCAACCGTACCTATCTCAGTCTGTATTTCTCGCACCAGGGCATCAATTACAATTCCTACATCAACGACCTGCGCATCGACTACTTCACCAAGAGCTACCAAGAGTCCGTGAATGACAGTCAACCTGCTACCGCACAGGATTTGGCTATGCAGAGTGGCTACCACAGCTACCGCACCTTCAGTGTGGCCTTCAGACAGCGTATGGGGCTGGGTGTGAAGGAATGGATGACTACCGTGGTAGCTCATACAGATTAACTTTCCCAAATACCTGAAATCCGGGTAGAATAGTGGCAGAATTTACAATAAAGTGGCAGAATTTACAAAACTTTCGCCTGTGAGCCCATAGGATTTGCAGGAACGGAGTTTTTTTTGTACCTTTGAAGCATCTTTTAACCTGATGCACTATCAAAAGTGAGGAAAAACATCCGCTTTCATCACGAGCAGCAAGAAGGTGAGATGGCAAGACAAATACAAACTAATAATAATATTGAATAGGAACTTGATGATGATTAACAACGAGCAAGAGCTCAAGCGTAACACTATTACCTGCCCTAAATGTGGAAGGCAGACGTCATTTAATATACCGAACGATGCCATCGATGAGGATGGCGAAATCTATCGCTGCCAGCACTGTGGCTGGCCATTCCATTTCAAATGATAGGGGTGAGATAGTATCGTGTGCTTTATCTCTCCGAGGACTATGTACCATATATTTAACAAGGCAATGATATCTTATCTGATATTTCCCTTGAACAAGGGTGGCATCAGCCAAGATGGTGCTGAGTAAATACCAGCAATAGGTCTTTAGTCAAGGGTAACAAGGTGGTCTCTCCGTCAACAATGGTGGCGGGGAGGCTTTTTGTTTGGGTGACAGATGGGTAGTTAGGAGATGACGCCCCAGTTGATGTTGGTCTTGCGCAGTTCTTTGAGCCGGCGCCACAGGAGTGCGTAGCGGTCGGAACTGCAGAGCGGGTCGTCGTCGATAATCAGTTGCGCCTCGTCACGGGCCATCTGTACCAGTTGGCCGTCGCGGGCAATGTCGGCAATCTTCAGGTCGAAGGCCATACCACTCTGTTGGGTACCCTCCAAATCGCCAGGGCCACGCAACTTCAGGTCGGCTTCGGCAATGCGGAAGCCATCGTTGGTCTCACACATGATGTCGATGCGCTTGCGCGTGTCGGCGCTCAGCTCGTAGCAGGTGACGAGGATGCAGTATGACTGGTCGGCACCACGGCCTACGCGACCGCGTAGCTGGTGGAGCTGGGAGAGTCCGAAGCGCTGGGCTTCGAGGATGACCATCACAGAGGCGTTGGGCACGTTGACACCGACCTCGATGACGGTGGTAGCAACGAGTATCTGTGTATCACCGCTGACAAACTTCTGCATCTCGGCTTCCTTCTCGGCAGGTTTCATCTTGCCGTGTACCTTGCTGAGACGGAACTCGGGGAACACCTGTGTTAACACTTGGAAGCCATCTTCCAGGTTCTTGAGGTCTATCTTCTCGCTCTCCTCAATGAGGGGGAAGACGATATACACCTGACGCCCTTGGTGTATCTGGTTGCGGATGCTGTCGTAGAGTGACGGCAGCGAGCGGTCGAAGACATGTTGCGTGACGACGGGCTTGCGGCCAGGTGGCAGTTCGTCGATGATGCTGACGTCAAGGTCGCCATAGAGCGTCATGGCCAGCGTACGGGGAATGGGGGTGGCAGTCATAACCAGCACGTGGGGCGGATTGACGCTCTTGCTCCACAGCTTGGCACGTTGGGCTACACCGAAGCGGTGCTGTTCGTCGACAACGACCATGCCCAGTCGGGCAAACTGTACGGTATCCTCGATGACGGCATGCGTGCCGACGAGAATCTGTACGGTACCGTCAAGCAGTCCGTCGAGAACCTCCTGACGGCGCTTACCCTTGACGATGCCCGTCAGCATGGCTACGCGGATGTCCATACCCTCCAGAAAGTCCATGATGGTCTGCAGGTGTTGCTCGGCAAGTATCTCGGTGGGTGCCATGATGCATGCCTGGTAGCCGTTGTCCAGTGCGATGAGCATCGACATCAGTGCCACAAGTGTCTTGCCAGAACCTACATCGCCCTGTAGCAGACGGTTCATCTGTTTGCCGCTACCCATATCCTTGCGAATTTCGCGGATGACACGCTTCTGCGCCTCGGTGAGCGGGAAGGGCAGGTTCTCCTTATAGAAGGTGTTGAAGTGGTCGCCAATCTTGCTGAACACATAGCCGCGGTACTTGCGGCGCTGGTCGCTCGCGTACCTTAATATATTAAGCTGGACAAAGAACAACTCTTCGAACTTCAGGCGCAGACGGGCCTGCTCCAACTGTTTGGCATTCTGCGGATAGTGGATGCGCCGCAGGGCGTCGTCACGACTCATCAGGTGCAACTTCTGCGTGATGAAGTCGGGTAGCGTCTCAGCGATAGGTTCCTTGATGGTGTCGAGGAGTGTCTTGGTGAGTTTCTCAACGGCACGGCTGTTGAGGCCCGCCTTCTTCATCTTATCCGACGTGTTGTAGTAGGGCTGCATACCCATGGCGGAGAGCTCCAGCTTGTCGGCCTCCTCCATGTCGGGGTGTACCAGTTGGATGCGACCGTTGAAGACCTGCGGACGACCGAAGACGACGTATTCTGTGCCGACCTTATACCTCTTCAGAGCACTATCGGCATAGTTGAACCAGGTGAGGTCCATCACCTTGCCATAGCCGTCGGTGAAGTGGGCGACGACGCGCTTCTTGCGGGCACTCATCTTGTAGGTCTCAAAGCTGAGGATGTGGCCTTTCACCTGTACAAAGGGCATGTCGCCCGTGAGCTCCTGAATGGTATAGAGGCGGCTGCGGTCGACATGCTTATAGGGATAGTACTCCAACAGGTCGCCAAAGGTCTGGATGCCCAGTTCGTCGCTGAGCATCTTACGGCGGTTAGGACCTACGCCTGCCAGATATTGGATGTCTTGTTGGAGGATACTTTGCATCGTACTTAACGGACTGACACGGAATTATTGTTATTCAGCAGTGCTTCAGCGATAGTCATGTCAAAGGGTGTGGTAATCTTGATGTTCTCACGGTTGCCTTCGACGAGGGTGATGTCAAAGCCGTAAGCTTCGACTACGCTGGCATCATCGGTGAAACCATCGTTGTAGGGCTGGCGGTTGGCTGCCTTTAACAACTGGATATCGAAGGTCTGTGGAGTCTGCACTAGGCGGTAGTCGCCACGAGGAACGGTTATTGAACGTTGAACATTGGACTCGCTTACCAAATGGCGCACCGTCTCAACGATGGGTATGACGGGGATGACGGCTTTAGCGGTTCGGGCGGTCTCGTAGCAGTTGCGGATGACCTCCACGCTGGGGAAGGGACGTACACCGTCGTGGACACCTACCACACCCTCGGCATCGTCAGGGACGAGTGCTAAACCGTTCTGTACAGAGTGGAAGCGCGTCTCGCCACCGTTGGCCAATGTGTATTCCACGTCGAAGTGGTACTGCTGGCACAGTTCTCGCCAGTAGTCTTGCTGGGCCTTGGGTAATACCAAGATAATCTGCAGGTCGGCAGCGTACTCGCGGAACCGCTCCAGCGTCCGCATCAGCACTGGTTTGCCGCCTACAGGCAGAAACTGCTTGGGAATGTCTGCTCCCATACGCAGTCCCTTACCACCTGCCACAATAATGATATAATCCATTAGGCCATGAGGTGTTTGAAGCGCATGCCCTCGGCAATCTGGTCTGCGGTCTTCTTGTCTACTAGCTGAGCAAGGAGTTCATAGGCAAAGGGGAATGCGGCGGCAGGACCCTCGCCAGTCGTGACATGACCGTCAACGGTGACCAGGTCGCCAGTATACGTGGCACCATTCTCTGGCAGCGGAGCCTCCATGCCTGGATAGCAGGTAGCACGCTTGCCCTCGAGGATACCTAAAGGAGCCAGGACGACAGCGGGCGATGCACAGATGGCAGCGACCTTCTTGCCTGCTGCATGCTGGTCGACAATGGCTTTGCAGACACCCTTGTGGTCAAAGAGGTTGGTAGCGCCAGGCATACCGCCGGGCAAGAACAGCAGGTCGGCATCGGAGAAGTCGCCTTCTTCAAACATGATGTCTGCCTCGATGTTCACGCCATGAGAAGAACGTACCAAGGGGAAGTCGCTGATGCTCACCGTTACAACGTCAACACCACCACGACGCAGCACGTCGACGGGGATCAGTGCTTCTACATCCTCGAAGCCGTCAGCTAAGAAAACATATACCTTTTTCATTTACTATTTGACAATTTACAATTTTACAATTTATTTCAGCGCATTCAAATACTGGCGGATAGTTTCCTGCAGTCCTAAATAGAGCGCATCGCAGATGAGAGCATGACCAATGCTGACCTCGTCAGTCCAGGGAATCTGCTGATGGTAGTAGGCCAGGTTCTCCAGCGACAGGTCGTGGCCAGCGTTGAGGCCCAGCCCTACCTCTTGAGCAGTCTTGGCAGCAGCAATGAAGGGAGCGATGGCTGCCTCACGGTTGGCCGCATAGCCAGAGGCGTAAGGCTCTGTGTAAAGCTCCACACGGTCAGCGCCGCATGCCTTGGCGCCCTCCACCATGCGCGGTTCGGCATCGACAAAGATACTGGTACGGATGCCTGCCTCTTTGAAAGTCTTGCAGATGTCGGTGAGGAAGGTTTTGTTTTCCAGCGTGTCCCAGCCGTGGTTGCTGGTTATCTGGTCGTTCCCGTCGGGTACCAGCGTCACTTGTGTTGGTACAACCTCTAATACCAGTCTGGTGAACGAGTCGATGGGGTTCCCCTCGATATTAAACTCGGTCGTAATCTGCGGGCGCAGGTCGCGGACATCCTGGTAGCGAATGTGGCGTTCGTCGGGACGCGGGTGTACGGTAATGCCCTGTCCGCCAAATAGTTCGACGTCGCGTGCAACAGTCAGCACGTTGGGGTTGTTGCCGCCTCTGGCATTGCGCAGAGTAGCAATCTTATTGATATTTACACTTAGTTTCGTCATATTT
>OMQN01000161.1 GCA_900313235.1 uncultured Prevotellaceae bacterium
GTTCATCGTAATCTTCTCGACGCCACCAACGATAATTTGCATGGCACCAGCAGACCAAGGATTAGCCTTTGGAACAAGCATCTCGAACTTGTAAGACATGTTGCTGTAGTCACTGAAGTCTGCCAAATCGGTCAGACGGACACCGTCGCCCTTATAGTCCTCTGGATTCTGCCAGTTGCCAGGCCAGTACTCGAATGAGAAGTTACCATCGTTCCAGCTACCGTCAGCATCGAGCGTTACAGAAGGATCACCCAGGCGCAGGAAGTTGCCGGAGAGGGCTGTATCATCGGTCTCAATCTTCTGTGCATGCCAACCGTGGTTGCCCAGAACGACATTGGTCGCAATGTTCGGCGTGTCGAAGTCGAACAGCATGCCGCGAGAGTCGAGGTAGCGGAAAGCAGAATTAGTGGTACCATAGATAGACTTAACGGTAATCTGACCCTCAGTGGTGCAGTTGGGCACCTCGATAGTGATGGCACTGCGCGAACTGTTGATGTCCTTGATGGTGGCTTGCTGGCCATCGGGGAAGGTTACAGTGAGAGGTACGTTAGGATCGTCAACAAAGTAGCTGCCATAGATGGTTGCAATAGAACCGGGAACAGCATACTCACACGACATCGATGCTACGGTAGGAGCGGGGATGACAACGTGGAAGTCGTAGGTCAACTTATCACCATCATTGGTGGTCATATAAATCTTGTCGGTGACAAGGTCGGGGATGTCACTGGGCACCTGGACAATCAGCGTGTGGTCAGTGATGAAACTGGTGTTCAGAATGGCCTTCTTGTCGTTGAAGTACATCTCCTTGATGCTGGTTAGGTTAGAACCTACCAGGCAAATGGTAGCCTGTGGATAAGCCTGAACGAGCAGGGAGTCTTTTGCGCTGGCCTTGGCGGGACGGATGTAGTCGATGGTAGGCGTGCCACCTGTCAGCTCAAACTCGTCGGGCTGGTCCTTACAAGACTGTAGCGAGAAGCTGAAGGCTACAGCTGAAGCCAGAAGCAGACTGCTAAAAATCTTATTGTATTTCATGTTTGTTCTTGTTTTAAAAGGTTAGAAAGCAATGCTATTCACATCAAAGTCTTCAGGTGCTTCCATCAACAGCGGGTTGTAGGAAATATCAGCAGAAGGCAGAGGAATAGTGAAGCTGCGGTCTGTGACGTTTGGTGCTGCTGTAGAAGTATCGTAGTTGTGCTTAGAAGGATCTACGTTGAAAGCACCACTCTCGTAGTAGTTCTTGTAGAGGTCGTTCAATGCATTGTAACCATTACGACGCTGGGCCTTGATCTCGTTGATGGCACCTGCAGGATCGTAGTAGTAGCGACGAACAAAGTCGTACCAGCGGTCACCCTCACAAGCAAGTTCCAGACGGCGCTCCTTCCAGACATCCTCCCAAGAGAGCGATGTAGGCATCGTGTAGCCCTTGACAGAGCGGTGGCGTACCTGATAGAAGATGTCGAGAACCTTCGGGTCAGTGGTCGTCGTGTTGTTGCCCATAGCAGCCTCACAATAGATGAGGTAAACGTCAGCCAGACGCAGAATGTGCGTGTAGAGGGCAGAAGCCATTCGACCGGCAGGAGCACCATAGAAGCGGGCATGGTCAGCATTGTTGCCATAGAGGTGCTTTACCTCGCCGGCACCCGTTGGACTTTCCCACTGGCCAGGACCAGGAGCACCATTAGCAGTATAGCCGCCATAGCAGTACTTCACCATTTCGAAACCGCCACAGTCTGCCCAGAAGTAGTCGTAGACGTCGCCTGCCATCATAAGCGTAGCCTTGCGACGGTCGTCGACATTCTGGCGGTTCAGACTGAGTGCATTCTCGTTGAAGGCATCCTGCAGATCGACAGAGGGACCACCCCAGCCACCCCAGCAGTCACCATTCTCGTCGAAACCTTCGATAGAGAGGTCGCAGTGGAAGGAGTTTTGGCAGGTCCAGTGTGCACCCATGGTCCAAGCCCATGAGATGAGGGCCTCGTCGCAGATGTTGTTCTCGCCACGGAAGATGTCGGAATAGTTCTCCATCAGTTTGCGTCCGCTGTTCTCGATGACATCGAGTGCCAGCTCGGCAGCCTTCTTCAGGTCGTCGGCGTTACGCTGGTGAGCTGTACAGGTAATGTAGCTATAGGTACCAGGATTGTAGGTAGTATTGCTCTCGCTGAAACCTGACTTGGTCAGATAAACCTTAGCCAGCAGCGCCTTAGCAGCATACTTGTCGATACGGCCATTGTTGGTGGGATCCTTCTCTGGCAGCAGATTGATAGCCTGTTCCAGCAACTTGACGATGTAGTCATAGATGTTGCTAATCTTAGCCTTATGCAGAGAGTTAGACCCCTGAGCATTGATAATCTCAGCTGGGTCGTGGATGATGGGCACAGCACCAAATGAGCGTACCAAGTAGAAGTAGGCCATAGCCTTCCAGGTGAGGCACTCACCCATAGTGGCATTCTTGACAGCGTTGCTTGCACCATTTGCGTTCTTAATGTTATTATAAACGGTGGTAGCGTGAGTGTTGACTGCCCACAACGATGCGCTCATGTTGGCCAGGTCTGCATCTTCACCATTGAGCGTGAAGGTCAGGTAGGGTGAGCTACCCATGTAGTAGTTGCCTGACATTACCTCGCCAACTTTGAAGAAGCCACGCATGAAATCATACCAGGGTGAGTTGTACAGATAGTTGACACCTGCACGGCACTGGGCATCAGTGGCATAGTAGTTGGAGGTGTCAAAGCCGTCCTCGGTGGGTCTGTCAAGATAGTCATCACAAGATGACAATGCCAATCCCATCAAGGCGATATATGCTATTGATTTGATATTATATAGCTTCATAGTGATACCTTTTTAGAATGAAACGTTGAGTCCAAATGAATAAACAGTCGGTGAGGGATAGCG
>OMQN01000059.1 GCA_900313235.1 uncultured Prevotellaceae bacterium
AGGTGAACTGGGCAAGGAGTTCGTTATTGCCGCCATGCGTGCCGGCCAGTATGTTATCGCTTGCGACCGTTATGACAATGCCCCTGCTATGCAGGTGGCTGACGAGCGTGAGGTCTTCTCAATGCTCGATGGCGATGCTCTCGAGGCTGTTGTCAACAAGCATAAGCCCGACATCATCGTACCCGAGATTGAGGCCATCCGTACGGAGCGCTTGTTTAAGTTTGAGGAGCAGGGCATCCAGGTAGTACCTTCTGCCCGTGCCGTCAACTTCACCATGAACCGCCGTGCCATCCGTGACCTTGCTGCCAAGGAGTTAGGACTGCGTACAGCGAAGTATTTCTATGCCAAAACCTTTGACGAGTTCAAAAAGGCTGCCGACGAGATTGGCTTCCCCTGCGTGGTGAAGCCCCTGATGTCATCGTCGGGTCATGGTCAGAGCTATGTCCATAACGATGGCGAACTGGAGCAGGCTTTCCGTGAGGCTATGGAGGGTTCTCGTGGTGATGTCAAGGAGGTAATTATCGAGGAGTTCATCGACTTTGACTCTGAATTTACGTTACTTACCGTTACCCAGCAGCATGGTTGGCCTACGCTGTTTTGCCCTCCCATCGGACATGTGCAGAAGGCAGGCGACTATCGTGAATCATGGCAGCCCTACAAGATCAGCGATGAGGCTCTGAAACAGGCACAGTTCATGGCCGATAAAGTGACGAAGGCACTGACGGGTGCTGGTATTTGGGGAGTTGAGTTCTTCCTCACTAAGCAGGGCGAAGTTATCTTCTCTGAGCTTTCTCCACGTCCGCACGATACAGGTATGGTGACGCTCGGCCACACTACCAACCTCTCTGAGTTCGAGCTTCACTTCCGTGCAGTCATGGGTCTGCCCATTGCAGGTATTCATCTGGAGCATGCGGGTGCATCGGCTGTCATCCTGTCGCCTCAGGAGGCCAAGACGCCTGTTGACCGCTCGCTGCTGCCTTACAACTTTGTGGATGCCCTTAAAGAGGACCGTACCCGTATTCGCATCTTCGGCAAACCCGAGGCTCACAAGGGTCGTCGCATGGGTGTCGTACTGTGCTATGGCGAGGTGGACGACGATGTTAATGCTTTGCGCGACAAGGCTAAGCGTCTGGCTAAGACCGTGCTGGGTACCGACCCATATACCAAGTTTGAACACTAGTGTATCAGACGGTTCTCCGTCTGAACAATGGCAAAAAAAATATGATTGAGACCCTTCAATCCCTGCGTATCGTTTTTTCGCTGACTGTGATGTTGGCGCATTTCTCTTATGCAGGGATTGAAGGTCACAGCACCGGTGTCGGCCCTATGTTTTTCATGCTGATGACGGGTGTTGTGATGTCGAGGAGCTATGGACCGAAAATCAGAAGCGGCAACTTCCGTATGAGACCCTATTTGTTGCGACGTTTCTTTAAGTTCTATCCCCTACATCTGCTGTGTCTTGTGGCGATATTGTTGATCCGGCATAAAACGCTGACCTCCACTGACCTTCTTTCTATCCTTCCTAATGCTCTGTTACTACAGAGTTGGATACCTGATGCGAATTATTATTTCTCTTTGAATGGCGTTTCGTGGTATCTCTCTGACTTATTCCTCTTCCTACTGTTTTTTCCGTTCATATATCGTTGGATATGTAAGATGGGAGACAAAGCACTGAGACGTACAGCCATCCTGCTCTTTGCGGGTTATGTGGCCTATGTGTCGTTAGTGCAGACGGATGACCTTAACTATTGGCTGTACATTTTTCCACCAGTCAGATTGCTCGACTTCATCTGGGGCATGGTGATTTGGCGCTATTATGAGTTACATCCTACATGGGGACGGTTTCGAAGACCTACCCTTGTTGAGCTGCTATTAGCCTTCCTGCTGGTGATGACCATTGTGCTCTATCCGCTCCATGAACGGTGGCATGTGGCTCTCATCCATTGGATCATAATGATACCTCTCGTTCTGGTATTCATGCAGGGCGACCAGTATGGTGGCTGGCTCAGCCGTTTCCTGAAGACGCGCGTCATGGTGTGGCTCGGTGGTTTGACGCTCGATACCTATCTGTTACATGACCTGATCTTTGCCATCTTGCTGAATAATGCTTCGAAGTATGACGTGGTATTGCCTTATCCCTTGATGCTGGTCGCTTGCGTGGGTGTGGTCATCTTGGTCAGCTGGCTGACGCACCGTTTTTTTGTCAATCCTGTCAATGAACGGCTGAACACATGGTGCCAGATATAATAAATGAGAGTGTATAGCGTTATTCTTTTATACCTATTTATATAATTGATGAATTCCTGGAATTCGTAAAGTAATGTTCGATATCATACGATACACAAAAGATAAGGTTGATGAGTGGAACGAGTTTGTGGCTCGCTCAAAGAACGGCACGTTCCTCTTCAACCGCAACTATATGGACTATCATAGCGATCGTTTTGCTGACTACTCGCTGATGTTCTACCGCGAGGGGCGTCTCTATGCCCTGATGCCTGCCAATAATGAAGGCGAGATGTTCTGCACACATCGCGGACTTACCTATGGCGGACTGGTAATGGATAGCAAGACGACAGCAGCGGCAACTGTCGAGCTTTTTCGTGAACTGAACGACTATCTGAGAGCGCAGGGCTTCCACCATGTGCTCTACAAGTGCATCCCTTGGATGTATCACCAGATGGCTGCCGAGGAGGATCTCTATGCGATGGTTCGTACGTGCGATGTCCGCTTGCAGGAACGTGACCTGGGAACCGTCATCATTCAGCGTAACACCATCCGTTGGGAACGTGTACGTCGTCGCGCCCTGAAACGTGCCGTAGAAGCAGGCATTACCGTAGAAGTTAGCAACGACTATGCTGGTTTCTGGGATGTGCTCTGCGATAATCTGGCACGTACCTATAACTCTAAACCGGTCCATACGTTGTCGGAAATAGAACTTCTGCATTCTCGATTCCCTGAGAATATTGTCCTCTACGTTGCCCGAAAGGATGGGGAAATATTAGCGGGTATTGTCGTGTATGTCAGCGCCCAGGTGGTACGAGCCCAATATAGTTCTGCCAGCCCGTTGGGGAAACAGTTGGGAGCCATCGATATCATCTATGACCGCATCATCAATAGTGACTACCGCCATCTACCGTATTTCGAGTTTGGCACGTCAGCATTGGGAAATACGAATGTTATTAACGAAACACTAGTCTTCCAGAAGGAAGGCTTTGGAGGCCGTGCCATCTGCTTCGACCGTTACGAATGGGATTTGTAAAAAAGTTCCTGACGACTTACTTACTTCATCTTGATGCACATCTTTGTGAGGTCGTCGCTGGGTTCAGCGCCGCCTACAAAGTCCTCTACGGCCTTATGTATTTGTTCTGACGTCTGACGGGCATCGCCCCAGTCCTGCTGCAACAGGGCTTTCAGACGGTCATCGCCAAACTGCTCCTTATGGATGTTCTCAGCCTCGTTGATGCCGTCGGTATAGACAAATAGCGTCTTGCCGTGCATGTCGTCCACCTCCTCGCCTTCATATTCCACCTCTTGCCATAATCCGATAGGGGCGTTTGACTCCACCTTCATGTATTCGCCATCGAGTAGGGGCGGATTATGACCTGCGTTACAAAACTCCATGTGGCCCGTTTTGAGGTTGATAAGCCCGATAAACATCGTGACAAACATACCTTGTTCGTTGTCTTCCACTAATGCATGGTTCAGACGGGTGGCAATAGTGTTGGGCGTAAGATGTCCGTCCACCAACGTACGGAACATTCGTGTTACTTCAGCCATGAAGAGTGCAGCAGGTACACCCTTACCACTGACGTCACCTACACAGAAGTACAGTAAGTCATCCAGCAGAGCATAAGCGTACAAGTCGCCGCCCACCTCCTTGGCAGGTGTCATCATCGCATAGATGTCCACATCCCTGCGACGTGGGAATACGTGGGGTAGCATACGCTTCTGAATCTCGCGGGCAATGCGTAGCTCACTCTCTATACGCTCCTTAGCGGCTGTGGTCTCTTCCAACTGGTCGTAGGCCTCCTTCAACTTCAGCGCCTGAAGAAAACTCTTCTCGGCAAGTCCCTTATTGCCCGATTGCTCGCGGATGGTGCCCAACGTAAAAGTAGCGAAATACATGCCGACATCGCTGCTGTTATCTTTTGCATGATGATAAATGGCATGCGACAGTTCGACGCCTTTCTGGCGGTCGACATATTCAAACATGTAGATAGCCTCATAGCTGCACGCACGATAGTAGGTCTCCTGATAGTCAGAGAACTCCGTGGCATCCTTAACTCGCTTGATGGACTCAAAGAAATTCTCCGTCTCACGTGCACTATAACAGCGGTAGGCTTCGTCAGTCAGCTTCTGTAGCTTTTGCGGCAACTGCTCTTCAGCCCATAATACTGTGGAACCTGTTGCAAGTAACAGGAATAATAGAAATATGTGGCAAACTACTCTTTTCATATCGCTGCAAAAGTACGAAGGAAAAAAGTTAAACACCCAAAAAAATCTCTTTTTTCTACTCATCTATCAGTAGGACGGTAGCTGAGCGGGCTGCTTGGGCACCCATGACGAGCACCTGAGCAATGTCTGCTGTCTTGGACGGTCCGCTGATAAACGTGCCGTAGCCGTAGTCGTTGAACTTGATGCGACGGTAAGCTTCGTGCATATTGTTGACAATCTGCGACTTGGGCAGTAAGATGACGAGGTTCTCGCTGATGAAGCAGACGGCTTTCTCTTTCATCTGCTGCGGAATCCATACACAGCCGTTTTCTGCCACGCCGAACTCACCCCGAATGATACCTACATCGGTGCCGTTGAGATCGCTGGCATCGTCTACAATGTCAGGGTTGCGTGTGGCAATGGTAATTCCTGGCAGGTTCGAAGCTATCTCTACGGCATCTGGAAACAACTCGCGAATAAGCTTGTTAATATCGCACCATTCTTCTACTTCGATGGCATTGCCACCCACGCTCTTGGTCATGTTGATAAACTGCAATAGTGGATTGGGGTAGGTGACAGCCAGGATGTCACTTAGGTCGGGCATGTCAAACTGTTCGCGAATGTTCGACCTGTATTTCTTCAGTATATCTTCTTTACTTGACATAGTCTTTTCACTTCTTTACGTCTTTTATCATCTCATGGAACGGCTTCTTCGGGAACTTCATCATCTCATGACCTTCAGCCCACGGGTTGAGGCCGCAGTTGATAATGGGAGAGGGGATGAAGTTGGCCCAATGCGCGAGGCCGGTGCCGAAGTTATAGAGGCCTGGTGAGTTGTATATGGCCGACATGCCACGGCACATCAGTTTCTTCTGTGGATTGGCGGTGCCGAAGTCGTCGAGCTGCTGGCGCCACTGGTATATCTGGTCGCCAAGGTTGATTTTGACGGGACAGACGGTCTGGCAGCTAAGACATAGCGTACAAGCTGAGACATTGCCACTATGCTTCTGTGGGTCGCGGAGCATGCCGAGGTTGATGCCGATGGGGCCGGGGATGAAGTAGCTATATGAATATCCTCCCGAACGTCGATAGACGGGGCAGGTGTTCATGCATGAACCACAGCGGATACACTTCAGTGACTCCCAGTGCTCTGGATTAGCTATCCATTCCGAACGACCGTTGTCCACCAGGATGATGTGCATGTGGTGAGCCGTCGGCCGAGCCTTGCGGAAGTGACTGGTATATGTCGTGGTGGGCTGCCCGGTACCCGCACGGCAGAGCATGCGCTGGAAGACCGCTAAACACTCGTAGTTGGGGATGACTTTCTCCAGTCCTATGGCGGCGATGTGTAGCTTTGGACAGGAGGTAGACATGTCGGCATTACCTTCATTGGTACATACCACGATGTCGCCTGTCTCTGCAATACCGAAGTTGCCGCCAGTCATGCCTGCGTCAGCGGTGAGGAACTCGTTACGCAGCGAGAGACGTGCCCGATAGGTCAGGAACGTGGGGTCGTGATTACCTTTCTCATTAGAGATGCCTTTTTCCTCAAACAGCTCGCCCACATCATCGTGGTTCAGGTGGATGGCTGGCATGACGATGTGGCTGGGCGCCTGTCCTTTCAGCTGGATGATGCGCTCACCCAGGTCGGTCTCCACCACTTCGATGCCACGCTCCTCGAGGTAGGGGTTCATCCCACATTCCTCGGTGAGCATCGACTTCGACTTCACCATCTTCTTAACGTTGTGGCTCTCCAGGATGTTATAGACTATCTCGTTGAACTCCTCAGCGTCCTTCGCCCAGTGTACCTCAGCGCCGTTCTTCTCGGCAGCGGTGGCAAACTGGTCGAGGTATTCGTCGAGGTGGGTAATAGTATGCCGCTTAATCTGTGAGGCTTTCTCGCGCAGCTGTTCCCACTCGTCCAGTCCGTAGGCCATGTTGTCGCGTTTGGTACGCACCGCCCAGAAGGTGGCGTCGTGCCAATGGGCATAGGTCTGGTTCTTCAGGAACTCCTTGGCGGCTTTGCTATGCTGTGTACTCATATTATTCGTGTTATTCGTGAGATTCGTGTTCGTCTTACAGTCCTGCCGCGAGAATTTCTACTACGTGTTTGAACTGGATCTTGAGACCTTGCTTTTTGGCAACACCGGCCATGTGCATCAGACACGAGCAATCGGGCCCTGTTACATACTCGGCACCAGTCTGCATGTGGCGTTCCACCTTGTCACGCCCCATCTGTGCCGACACAGCGGTCTCCTCGACAGAGAACATGCCGCCGAAGCCGCAGCACTCGTCGGGACGCTCAGGCTCTACGACCTCTATGCCGTCAACCAACTCCAACAGATCTTTTATCTTGTTGAATTTCTCCACATGCTGTTCGGAAGGCGAGGAGAGCTCCAACTCGCGTACACCGTGACAGGAGTTGTGGAGGCTCACCTTATGAGGGAAGGTGCCCAAGCGGCTGTCTACCTTCACCACGTCGTGCAGAAACTCCACCACATCCATGCAACGCTTGGCAGTTTCGCAGTCGTGGTTGAGCAACCGTGGGTAGTTGAAACGGATAAATGCGGTGCATGAGACGCTGGGCGCAACCACATAGTCGAAACCACTGAACATATCATCGAAGTTTTCTGCCAGTGGAATAGCCTGTTTCTCGAATCCTGCATTAGCCATCGGCTGTCCACAGCAGGTCTGCTTCTCAGGATAAACAACGTCTAACCCAAGATGTTTGAGCAACTTATAGGTAGCCATACCCACTTCAGGATAGACGGCATCCACATAGCAGGGAATGAATAATCCTATTTTCATATATTAACTATGAACATGAATTCTGAACTATATCACGTGTAACCCCAGGAATACCATCAGTCCGTTCATCAGTATCCAGAAGATGGCAAACGGCATGGTCTTACGCATGATGTCGCCATCCTGTCCCTCCATGTCGCAGGCAGCGGTAGCAATGGCGATGGACTGTGGTGACAGTAGCTTACCACCCTCAGAACCAGCACAGTTGGCAGCAGCCAGCCAGTTGGTCTCGTTGCCAGAGACACCGAAGAATGTGCCCTGATGGACTAAGCCGAGGTCACTGGCGGCAGTAGCCTGCAGCTTACCGAACAGAATGTTGGCATTGGTAGCACTACCCGTGACAAAGGTGCCAATAGAACCAATGAGCGGTGCAAAGAATGGGAAGGCTGCACCTGTCAGCAATACCAGACCCTTGGCAATGTCGTTGGTCATGCCGGTATTGTTCATCAGCATGGCCATAGCTACCAGACAGCAGATGGTTACCACCGTCTTTTGCAGGTTGAGCGTGGTCTTGCATAGAAGCACCATCAGCTTCCTGAAGCTCATGCCCTGAATCAGTCCACCGATGACGGCACCAAGGAAAATCATCAGACCGGCATTCGACAGCCATCCAAACTTGAACGTATTGCCAATGACGGGTAGCTCGAACTTGGTAACCAGCGTGTTGTTGAGTACCTCGTTGACAGATGGGACAATCTTGCTAGAGATGAGGATGAAGAAGATGATAAGGCCATAGACACTCCATGCCTTGAGAGTTTTGGCAACGCCAAACTGGTGGTGCTCTACCTGTACCGTGTCTTTCTCGGCCTCATGACGCAGGAAAAGCTTGTCGTACAGCAGCATGGCAGCGATGGCGGCTACTGATCCGAGAATGGCCGGCGTCTCGGGGCCTATAAAATGTGCACAGCAGAACTGGACGGTGATAGAGCAGGTGCCTACGAATAGCGCGATAGTGATATTCTTCAGGATCTTTGTCTTGTCAGTCATCATCAGAATGAGGAATGGCGTGATGTAGAACATCAGGGAGAGCTGTAATATAATAAAGGTGGCCACCTCGCAGAGTTCGTCTGGTGTCGCAGTACCACTGGCAGCTACCTGATTGGCCAACGTGGTAGCTGGCAGACCGACGGCACCGAAACCTACAGCAACGGTGTTGGCTACCAGACAGATGACAGCCGAGAACATAGGTTTGAATCCCAATCCAATAAGGATGGCGGCAGGAATGGCCACGGCTGTACCAAATCCAGCCATGCCCTCAAGCACACCACCGAGCCCCCATGTCAGTAGTAGTACCAGTAGCCCCTTGTCAGAAGTCATCTGGATAAACTGTGTCTTGATGGTCTCAATCTCCTTTGTCTCACAAAGGATGTTATAGCTGAAGATGGCACAGATAATGATGAGGATAATGGGGAAACAAGCCTTCAACACACCCTCTACTACCGACCAACAGGTGATGCCAATGATGCTGGCATCGGCATATTTCTCTGGAATGATGCCCATAGCAGGAACGGCAAAAAGGGCTAATAAAACGGTTACGATGAGTGTGACGATGGCACTTCTGTAGCCAGAAACCTTGAAGCCCATCATCAACACAATGAGTAGCAAAATAGGGATTACGGAAATTAATGCTGTCATAGGTTTTTGTATTATATATAAGTATGGTTGCAAATATACGAAAAATTTTGAATAGTACGATGATTTTTTAGAAAAATGTGATACAATACGAAAAAAGTTTGTATATTTGCAGAAATAATGCACGTAACAAAAAACTAAAGCTATGAATCTACAGTTCTTATCAGAGCTCAAGCAGTACCTGCCCTCTGACCGTATTTACACCGACGAGTTGCGTAGCCTCGGCTGGGGTACTGATGCCAGTTTCTATCGCCAGATTCCTAAGGTGGTCATCCGTAGCGATGGCGAGGAGGAGATTTCCAAGATTGTCAAGACGTGTCAGAAGTATAAGATGCCTTATACTTTCCGTGCTGCAGGAACATCACTGTCGGGACAGAGTTGTACAGACTCGGTGCTTATCGTGGCAGGTAAGCATTGGGAGAAATACGAGTTAGGCCCAAATCATGATACCATCAAATTGCAACCTGGTATTGTGGGTGGTCGTGTCAACGAAATCCTCAAACCCTTTGGTCGTGTGTTTCCACCTGATCCTGCCTCTATCGGTAGTGCGATGGTAGGCGGTATCGTCATCAATAATGCATCGGGTATGAACTGTGGCGTCCATGCAAACAGCGACCGCATGCTCGTCTCTGCACGTATCATCCTGACGGATGGTACCATCCTTGATACAGGTGACAAGGAGAGCCGTGAGCAGTTTGCCCGCTCACACCCAGAGTTCCTGCGTAAGATAGAGGCTTTACGTGACAAGGTGCGTGCTAATGAGGCATTGGCATCGCGCATATGTAATAAATATAGTATTAAGAATGTGACGGGTTTGAACCTCCGTCCATTGATAGCTTATGACGACCCGTTCGACATCATCGCACACTCGATGGTGGGTAGCGAGGGTACGTTAGCCTTCTTGTCGGAGGTGACAATGAAGACGCTCCATGACTACCCGTATAAGGCTTCTGCCATGGTGTACTTCCTTTCCATGAAGGAGAGCTGTGAGGCGGTGGTGGCCATGAAGAAGATGAAGGCTGGCGAAGAGGATATGGCGTATAGTGCCGAGAACTTGGTGGTGAAGAGCGCCGAGATGCTTGACTACAAGTCGCTTAGTTCGGTTAATGACCCTGTATTCCTGCAATATAAGAAAGATGTGGATGCTGGTAAGATTGAGGGCGTGCTGCCTGGTGACTATCATGACCTTACCGCCATCCTTACCGAAACAAAGGGCATCACCCACGAACAGCTGTTGGAGAAGATTGGGAAGATTAAGTCGTGCTTAGAGCAATTCCGTCTCTATATCCCAGCCGAGTTCACTGAAGATCCGAAGGTCTACGGCAAGTACTGGGCAATCCGTTCGGGCATCTTCCCTTCTGTAGGTGGTACACGTCCTCTTGGTACGTCCTGTCTCATCGAAGATGTGGCGTTCCCCATCGAGTCGTTGCCTGAAGCTACTGTCAAGTTGCAGAAGATGATAGCCGACCACGGATATGACGATGCGTGCATCTACGGTCATGCCTTTGAGGGAAACTATCACTTCATCTTAAATCAGAGCTTTGCCGATGAGCATGAGGTGGCACGCTATGCTGAGATGATGCGTGATGTGGCGCGTCTGGTTGTTGAGGAGTACGATGGTTCTTTGAAAGCTGAGCATGGTACTGGCCGTAACATGGCACCGTTTGTAAGATACGAGTGGCGCGATGAGGCTTATGAGGCAATGAAGGAGTTGAAAGCAATCTTCGATCCAGATTGCCTGCTGAACCAAGGTGTCATCTTCAATGACGATCCAGACTGCTTCATAAAGTGCCTTAAGCCGCTTCCCGTCTTAGACTACGACTTCGACAGCGTACCGGATGGTGGGCATTATCTCATGGATTCGTCGTTGTCGACTGCTAAAGAGACCGTTGAGCAGGTAAAGCGTGCCAACAAATGTATCGAGTGTGGATTCTGTGAGGTCAACTGCATGTCGTGTGGCCTGACGTTGTCATCCCGTATGCGTATTGCTGTACAACGTGAAATCCGTTATCTTGCTGCGACGGGTTCCAATCCTGAACGTTTGGCGACGTTGAAGAAACAGTATAAGTACTATGGCGACCAGACCTGTGCAACGGATGGCCTGTGTTCTACCTCGTGCCCGATGAAGATCAATACGGGTGAGCTGACGCATCTGATTCGTCAGATGGATATGAACAATTCGAAGATGGGCTATAAGTTGGGCGATTTTGCTGCCAACCACATGGCGGGCATTAAGTCGGGGTTGCGTGTGGTACTCGATGTGGCTCATCTGGGACATGTCACTCTCGGTCCCACGCTCATGACCGGTATCGCTCGTGGCATGAACAAGATGGGCTTGCCGCTATGGACGACAGCTATGCCCAAGAAGCACCGCCAGCCTAAGAAGTCCGACCTTACACAGTTTATCATTGAGAAGTCGATACCTCAGAAGGAGAAAGAGCATCTGCCGCTTAAAGTTGTTTATTTCCCCTCGTGCATCAATCAGACCATGGGACAGTCGAAGCACGGCGGAAAGATTCATGACCTGGTTGACGAGGTCATCCAGCTGATGGCGAAGGCGGGTTATGAAACCATCTTCCCAGAAGGTATGGAGCGAATGTGTTGTGGACAGATTTGGGAGTCGAAGGGAATGCTCGACATCGCTGACCGCAAGAGTGCTGAACTCGAAGCAGCTTTATGGAAGGCTTCCGATGAAGGTCGCTATCCGGTACTCTGTGCCCAGAGTCCTTGCCTGCATCGTATGCGTAAGGTAATGCATAAAATGCGTCTCTATGAGCCTGCCGAATTTATCATGAAATTCCTGGTGCCGCGTCTCGACTTCCATCCGATTGACCGTCATATCGCACTGCACCTCACTTGTTCTACCCGTCAGATGGGTGTCGCTGATGATTTGATAGCACTGGCCAAGATGTGTTCAAACAATGTCTTTCTTCCCGAAGGGGTAGGGTGTTGTGGTTTCGCTGGCGATAGAGGTTTTACCTTCCCCGAGCTCAATAAGTATGGCCTTCGTAAGCTCCGTCCGCAGATTGAGGCTAACCATATAGAGGTGGGCTATTCCAATAGCCGAACCTGCGAGATTGGTCTTGAAACAAATACGGGCATACCTTATATGAGCATCGTCTATCTGGTGAATGAGTGTACGACGCCAAAGGCTATTTAACATGTTTTTGTTCTTTTTACTCTAAAAGATTTGTGTGATGAAGGAATAATGTTTATCTTTGCCGCGAATTATAACTTATAATAGAAAACGACAATGAATTATCAAGATTTTGAATTGAAGGAATATTCTTCTGCAAACGAGCGATTATGGGAGGCCAGTCAGGCGTTTCCTGTACTCATGAGAAAGGTATATGTGTGGATGACGCTGGCATTGGCTATTACCGGTTTTACTGCTTATGGTGTAGCCGCCAGTCCCGGTCTCATGCAGGCCATCTATACCAATCAGGCTCTTTTCTGGGGTTTGATTATCGCAGAATTTGCATTGGTCTTTGGCGTTAGCGCTGCTATCAATAAGCTGTCGCTGGCTACGGCTACACTGATGTTTGTCCTGTATTCGGTCATCAATGGCGCACTGCTATCCTACATTTTCGTGTTGTATACAGCATCATCTATTTCTACCGTATTTTTCATCACTGCAGGAACATTTGCTGCGATGGCCATTGTCGGCTATACCACGAAAACAGACCTGTCATCATGGGGTAAGATACTGCTCATGGCATTGGTAGGCTTGATTATAGCCACCGTCGTCAATGTCTTTATCAAGAGCACGATGTTTAATCTCATTATTAGCTATGTGGGCGTATTAATCTTCGTCGGCCTGACGGCCTACGACTCTCAGAAGATTAAACAGATGCTTTTGCAGGCTCCTGATGCTAGCGAAGGCGCACAGAAAGTTGCCTTGCTTGGAGCACTGACACTGTACCTCGATTTCATTAACCTGTTTATCTATTTGCTGCGCATTTTTGGAAAGAGAGACTGATAGCCCTATATATAATAAGGTGTAAGAGTTTTCGCATTGTCATAAAATGCGAAAACTTTTATTTTTCTTGAAAAAAGTTCTCGAAAAGTTTTGGTGTTTCGGAATTTTGTCGTACCTTTGCATCCGCTTTCGCGCTAAAAACAGCGTCGGTGGCACAATAAAGAAAGAGTTCTTTGAAAGTCTTACATAAAACAGAGAAGTAGTACAAGAAGCGAAGTATTTATACTTCGGGTAATATGACCGTCAAGCTTCAATAAA
>OMQN01000060.1 GCA_900313235.1 uncultured Prevotellaceae bacterium
CTCATTGCTTAATCCGTTCCAACAGGCTCGCCGTTATGTAGTATCGCTTCCTGTTTCTGAACATCCTCGTTGGATTGTCACCTGTAACTTCTCCGAGTTCCTGGTTTATGACATGGAGCAGCCCAACAATGAACCTGAGCAGATACTTTTAGAGAATTTGGGCAAAGAGTATTACCGCCTTATGTTCCTTGTTGATGCCAAGAATGAGCATCTAAGCAAAGAAATAAAGGTGTCAAAGGAAGCAGGTGAGATTGTCGGCAAGATTTATGAGGCTCTTTTGGAGCAATACGATGATAACAGCCCCGAAGCACTCCGTTGGCTCAATATCCTATGTGTCCGCATCGTCTTCTGTCTGTATGCTGAGGATGCTGGCGTGTTCGGGCATGATCAGTTCCACGATTTCCTCGTGACATACGAGGCCAAGGACTTGCGTCGTGCTTTGCGTGATCTGTTTGAGGTGTTGAATACGCCAACAGACAAGCGCAGCAAGTACCTGCAAGAAGAACTGAAAGCCTTTCCCTATACCAATGGCGGACTGTTTGAAGAAGAAATAGAAATCCCTCAATTCACCGAAGAACTTAGGGCAGACCTTCTTCAGAATGCCAGTCTCGATTTCGATTGGTCGGAAATATCGCCAACTATCTTTGGTGCCGTCTTTGAAAGTACCCTTAATCCCGAGACACGTCGTAGCGGCGGTATGCACTACACGAGCATTGAGAACATCCACAAGGTGATTGATCCGTTGTTCTTGAATGACCTGCGCCGTGAACTGGATGAGATATTGGAAGAAAAGGTAGAGAAGCAGCGCATCAAGAAACTCGATGCCTACCAAGAGAAGTTAGCCTCGCTGACCTTCCTTGACCCCGCTTGCGGCTCTGGCAATTTCCTGACAGAGACCTATCTCTCGCTTCGTCGTCTGGAGAATGAGTGCATTCGTGAGCGTTATCATGGGCAGTCGTTTCTGGGTTTTGAAGAAGTGAACCCTATCAAGGTGAGCATTCAGCAGTTCTACGGTATAGAGATTAACGACTTTGCCGTTACCGTAGCCACGACAGCCCTGTGGATTTCAGAGGCTCAGATGCTTCGTGAGACAGAAAAGATTATCCGTCGTGATATTGATTTCCTGCCGTTGAAGCCGTATCATAATATTCGTGAAGGTAATGCTTTGAGGATGGACTGGGATGTTATAGAAATTCCTTCGGACATACCTACCATTCATGCCAATAATGTGCATTTGATTGTTGAACCAGAACCGACAGTCGCAAGTGAACCCATAGTTGATTATGATGAACTGAATGTTGTGACTAAAAGTTTCGATGGCAACGCAAAACCCGAAGTAAAGAGATATGAAGTTCGTTATGACTATATTATTGGTAATCCACCTTTTGTGGGAGCACGTCAGATGTCGGATTCACAGAAAAAGGATATTATCACTATTTTCGGTTCCAAATGGCAGAATGTTGGCAATATGGACTATGTCTGCTGTTGGTATAAGAAAGCAACCAATGTGATGCAACACAACCGCAATTGCCAAGCAGCTTTCGTTTCTACAAATAGTATCTGTCAAGGTGAACAAGTTGCGTCACTATGGGAGAAACTATTTGACGAAGGGTTGTCAATCAACTTTGCTCATCGCACGTTCCGTTGGGATAGTGAGGCAACCCTAAAAGCCCATGTACACTGCGTCATTGTAGGTTTTGGATATAGGGAAATAGCGCCAAAGATGCTCTTCGATAATGGGCAGAGCAAACAGGTGGATCACATCAATGCCTATTTGACTGATGCCCCTGACGTGTTCGTTAAAAAGCGTAACACTCCCCTGTGTGACGTGTCGCAGATGAACTACGGTAGTTTTGCACTTGACGATGGGAACTATACTATCAGTAAAACGGAATATGAAGAACTTGTGGCAGCCGACCCAAGCATTACGCAATTCTTACGACTATTCATCGGTGCACAGGAGATGCTTCACTCTGTTGAGCGATATTGTGTTTGGTTGAAAGATGTTCCATTATCGCTCTACGCACATAACTCCATTATCCGCCAGAAAGTGGAACGGGTTCAACAGTGGCGTGCTGCCAGCAGTCGTAAGAACACTGCACTACTTGCCGACACCCCGACACTCTTTGCTGAGATACGTCAGCCAACCACACAATATCTTGCTGTGCCTACTGTTTGTTCTGAGAAACGTCGTTATATCCCCATGATGTATCTCATGCCAGATGTCATCGCAAGCAATCAGCTATATATAGTTCCAAATGCAACGCTTTACCATTTCGGCATTCTTGAAAGCAATGTCCACATGGCTTGGATGAGGGCTGTATGCGGCCGCTTAGAAACGCGATATCGCTATTCTAATAGCGTTGTCTATAATAATTTCCCCTGGCCGCAACCAACTAATGAGCAACGGCAGCGCATAGAGCAAGCGGCCCAACAGATACTGGATGCACGTGCTAAGAATACCGGCACCTCGTTAGCAGACCTCTATGACCCTGTCCTCATGCCCGTAGAACTTCGCAAAGCCCATCAAAACAACGACCGTGCTGTGATGCAGGCATACGGCTTCCCTGTGAAGTCCACCTTTACAGAAAGCCAGTGCGTAGCAGAATTGTTTAAACTGTATAAGGAAAAAACGAAATAAAAATCATAGGGACATGATTCCCAAGGCGGAATTGGGTTTTAACCCCATAGGGATATAAAGCGTCCACCGTCCACCCGTCCACTAAAAACTAAAAATAAACGAGTTTTATTTTGTTCTGCCCTCGATTTTTCGTAACTTTTCCTTCGGAGAAGTTACTTCGTCTCGGAAATGAAAAGAAAAGCAAGCTTTCCTTTTGCATTTCTCTCGACTTTTCGTAACTTTGCAAACAAATCTATTAACCTATTAAAACTATTCAGAAATGACTTACAAGCAGACATTCTGGAGATTATTGACCGTAATGACGGTAATGCTCCTCACTATGCCCGCTACATTGAGGGCACAATCATTTGGTGGTGGAAGTGGAACCTACACTGACCCCTATCAGATTTATAACCCCAGCCATTTTGTAGAATTATCTGATGCTGTAAAGGCTGGCAACACGTTTGAGAACGTCTATTTCAAACTCACCAATTCCGTTGACTTCAGGCTGTATGGTCAGATACCGCCCATCGGAGGTCAATACTATTATGAAGGCAATGCCACTGGTATCAGGCGCTTCTGCGGCACTTTCCTCGGCAATAACTGTACGCTCTACAATCTCACCATCACCGAGAATCCTGACCAATGCGGTCTCTTCGGGTATCTGGGTTATGGAGGCTACGTGGGCGACCTAACGATTGACGGCAATTCCACGATAACAGGAATCGGTAACACTGGGGCAATTGTCGGTTCTGCCGACAACAATACGTATATTTTCAACTGCACCGTCGGCGAGAATGTCGTTGTGAAAGTTCATCCCGACGCTGCCGGCACTTCTTACAAGCCTGGTAGTTTCGGGGGCATCGTAGGCTCCACAGGCGGTAGGGTGTCTGGCTGTGTAAGTAGGGCAACAGTCAGTAATTCGGGCATAGCCAAGACCACAGAGCTTGGAGGCATCGCAGGCGAAGTGTGCCCATCAGGCAAAGTGGAAGAAAACTATTTTCTCGGCACAGTAGACGGCACCAATACCGTTGGCGATATTGCGGGTAAAAACAACGGAACAGTCAGCAGAAACTATTATAATACCGCCAATCGTCACGGTGGAATCAACGGAGCCGACACCGATGGCGCCAAGTGGATGGGTATAGTCACAATGGGAGAAGGTGTGTCAGGCTCTCTGCCTGAAGCAACTTACACTAATGGTAATAAATCGTATTTTGCCACAGATAAATATATGCTCCTGACGCTTAACTACTCTGCGCCGGAAGGTTACTGCCAACAAGGAGACCAAGTGTCCTACAAGGCTAATGACGTAGCTATCGGAGAGACCGAGAGATCCGGAAATCAATATTACGAGTTTACTATGCCAGATGAGGATGTCACCATCAGCGCTGTTGCCGACCTAAAGCGTGACATCGCCTACTCTGCGTGGGTGAAAGTCAACATCCCGTCGCTCACCTATACAGGAGAACAGTTGACACCTACGGTGCAAGTGACCGACATCAAGGATGGCGCTCAACAGACGCTCATCGAGGGCGAACATTTCTCCGTCACATGGCCAGAGGAAATCATTCAGGTAGGAGAATACACCGCCACCATCAATGGTATTGGCGACTACGCTGGTACCAATACTGTGACGTTCCGTGTGGAGCCTGCCGATGCTGCGGTTCGCATCGTCACGCCTCCCACAGCCATCAGCGGACTTACATATAACGGTCAAGCTCAAGTACTTATCACCGCTGGAGAGGCGGAAGGTGGCGTTATGCTCTATCGTCTTGAGAACGAAGAATACAGTACCGAACTGCCCACCGCTATTTCGGCTGGCATCTACACCATATATTATAAGGCACACAGTGACGACAACCATCTCGATACGAGCGAGCAGTCGCTCGTGGCACAAATAGCACCAGCCACAGGCTCATGGGACGGAGAAGGCACAGCCGAAGTGCCCTACTTAATCAAGAGCGTATTGGATATGAACCTCATCGCACTCAAGCAGAACGAAATGGACTATACAGGCGTGTACTTCAGACTGGAGAACGACCTTGACTATACCGATGCCGAACTGTTGCCAATCGGCACTTTGCAGCGGCGTTTCAACGGCAACTTCAACGGCAACGGTCACACGTTCACCAACTTGGTTATCAACAAACCTGGCGAAACCAATGTGGCAATTTTTGCTATTGTGGGCAATAATGGTGTTATCAGCGACCTTCATCTGGGCGAGGGTTGTGTCATTACAGGTGGGTCGTGCGTAGGAGCCTTCGCCGGACTCTTCTCAGGCACCATCAGCAACTGTACCACAGCACCGGGCGTTATTGTTAGCAGTAACCATGAAGTGGGTGGTATCGTGGGGCGATGTGTTGGTAAAATCGACCACTGCGTCAATCAGGCATCGGTGATCACTGACAATAATGAGGGTAACACAGCCGGTGGCATTGCCGGAAGTGCTTACAGTACGCAGAGCGCAGCATCCGACATAAGCAACAACCTTAACCTTGGCAACGTAGAGGCAGTAAACATGGTCGGTGGCATCGTGGGGTACAACGGTAACACATATACCAACAACTATTATGCCGGCGACTGCAACGTTGGTGGTATCAATGGCAGAGATCGTGACAACCAAGCTCAGCGTGGCTACACCATCACTGGAGGTAACGACGTCGTCGTTGAATTGATAGATGATGCCACAGTGGGGTTAACCTTCAACGGTATAGTTTATGCTGGTGCCAAGCAGCAGGTTATTCTCAAGTTGAGCGTCAGCCAGAACGGAGCGCAACACGCGCCTATCTTGCGAACTGGTGCACAGACCTCGTTTATAGTCAGCAGCGGTAGCCTTGTCGACAACGGTGACGGCACATGGACGCTCACTATGCCCGAAACAGGAGAAGATGTCACCATTTCGATAGACAACACCTCGACCAGTATTACCGACATCGATGCAGACAAGCCTCGTAGCAGTCAACGTTACGACCTGACGGGAAAGCCCGTCGGCTCAAGCTACCGAGGCATAGTCATCGAGCACTCGGCAGAAGGACGCTTGCAAAGCAAGAAAATCATAGTGAAATAAACTTCAGCCGCAGACTGTTGAGCACGACGCTGACGCTGGAGCATGCCATGAGGGCGCTTGCCCACATAGGGGTGATCTGCCAATGGATGCCGAAGGCGTAGGGGATGCCTGCGGCAAGTGGTATGCTGACGAGGTTGTAGATGAATGCCCAGAAGAGGTTCTGACGGATCATCGAGACGGTGCGTCGGCTAAGACGTATCGACTCGGGCAGGCGGCGCAGGTCGTCGCTCATGAGTGTGACCTGGGCTACGTCCATTGCCACATCGGTGCCGCGACCCATAGCTATGCTCACGTCGGCAAGGGCGAGAGCCTGGGTGTCGTTGATGCCGTCGCCCACCATAGCAACGACTTTACCTTCCTGTTGTAGCTGGCGCACAAGATTCTCCTTGTCCTGTGGTTTCACCATACTGTGATAATGCCTTATGCCAGCCTTCTCTGCCCAATAGCGAGCCGCGTCGTCACGGTCGCCACTCATCATATATACGTCGACGCCCATGCTGATGAGCGTAGTGATGGCTTCACGGGCATGGGGCTTCAGCTGTTCGCGCTCCTCGAGGGGTAGGCTGTCGGCACGGGTGAAGTCTATCTGCTGGTTGGGAATGGTCAGGGTACCTGTCTTGTCTATGACCATTGCCTGTATGTCCTTGAGTCGCTCGAGAGCTGTAGCGTCCTTGACAAGGATGTTGTTCTTGGCTGCCTTGCCTATAGAGACCATAAGGGCTGTGGGGGTGGCAAGTCCCATGGCACACGGACATGCTATGACCAATACGGCAATGGCTGAGAGGATGGCATGAGGAAGGACGTTGAACGTTGAACCGATTATAATCCATGCAACGAGGGTGAGGAGCGACAGACAGAGCACTACGGGTACGAAGACCATAGCTATCTTGTCGACTATCCGCTGTACGGGTGCTTTGCTGCTCTGTGCCTCCTGTACCATACGGATGATATTGGCAAGTGCTGACTGCTCGCCTACCTGACGGGCTCTGACGTGCAGTGTGCCTTGCTGCAGTACAGTACCAGACAAAACCTTATCACCTTTGGACTTACGTACGGGTGTGGGTTCGCCGCTTATCATCGCTTCATCAACGTATGCGCTGTCTGCCGTCATAAAACTCGTAGCCTCAACGACAATTCCGTCGACAGGTACCTTCTCCCCTGCCCTGACTTCCAGGACGTCGCCGATGGTGATGGTAGTGAGGGGAACTTCTTGAAATGAAGAATGAAGAATGAAGAATGAAGAATCATTCTCTGAAGAAGGACTTGCGGCAGCCGATTCTTCATTCTCTGAAGAAGGACTTGCGGCAGCCGATTCTTCATTCTTCATTCTTAATTCTTCATTAACAAGTCTTGCCGTCTTGGGCTGTAGTCCCATCAGTTCGCGTATGCTTCCTGCGGTAGCGTTCTTGGCTTTCTCCTCAAGCAGTCGACCTGTGAGCACGAAGGTTATGATCATACATGAGGCATCGAAATAGGTGTGCCATTCTATGCCTCGCGGTGTCCACACGGCGTCGCCCCAGAAGGTGTTGAAGGTGCTGAAAAGAAAGGCTACCATCGTAGACATGGCGACAAGCACGTCCATTGAGGCTACGCCGTGACGCAACTGCTTGAAGGCGTTGACATAAAAGTCGCGACCACAGAACAGCATGTTGGCAAGTGCAAAGAGGAGGGAGAGTTGAAGGACTGAAGAATTGGAGGATTGAAGTACGTCACCAAACAGCCATGTGCCCCAGCCCATACTCAGCATCATCACGAGTATGGAGAAGCACCACGACAAAAGGGTCTTGCGCAGGAGCAGGGTGTAGTTACGTCGCTCTATCTCTGCGATGCTACGATTTGACTCTATCACAAGATCGAAGCCTATGTCATTGACTGCCTGCTTCATCTGGCTGAGTGACACTATCGTCTCGTCATACTCAACCGTAGCCGAACGTCCAGTCAGGGATACTGAGGCAGAGTGTACACCTTCCATCTCCGACAGGCGTTTCTCAACATGAGCCGAGCATGCCGAGCATGCCATTCCTACAACAGGTATTGTCTTTTTCATATCGCTCAAAACTTAAAACTCAAGACCTTATACATAACTCCCACCGCGAGTATGAATGTCAGGATGTCGCTGACCGACTGGCATGCCTCAATGCCAAACAAGCCAAACCATTGCGGCATGAGGACTATCAGCGGTATGAAGAACAGACCGTGACGGGCGGAGGCAAGCAGATTGGCACGCCAGGGCTTGCGGATGGTCTGCGTAAGCATATTGCTCATCATGATGAAGGCATTAAGGGGATAGGTGGCAAGCTGTAGGGCTAATGCCACACTACCGATAGCCACCACGTCGGCATCGTCACGGAACATGCCGATAATGGAATGGGAGAAGGAGATGCCGACTATTGCCACGACGACAAGGAACGACGTAGCCACCCAGACGCAGAACCAGAATCCACGACGCAGACGGTCGAACATCTGAGCACCATAGGCATAGCCGCAGAAAGGCTGAAAGCCCTGTCCCAGTCCCACGACAGCAGAGAAGATGAACATCGTGATGCGACTCACGATGGACATTCCCGCTATGGCTGCATCGCCATAGGTGGCAGCAGCTATATTGAGCATCATCGTTGCCACACAACCCATTCCCATTCGTGAGATGGACGGTGTGCCACCAGCAATGAGTTCTTTGACGTAATATCGGCTTGCGGAGAAAGAACGCCAACGGATGGGAATGTTGTCATGACAATAACACAGACGCAGCAATACCAACAGACTGATAGTCTGACCTGTCACGGTGGCCCATGCTGCTCCTGCCACGCCCATATCCATGACGAAGATAAAGAGCGGATCGAGCAAGATGTTAATTATTGCTCCCGACATGATGCCCCACACAGCATAGCGGGCATTGCCCTGAAAGCGCATCTGATTATTAAGACACAAGGCACCTGTGATCATCGGAGCACCAAGCAGGATGATCCTCAGGTATCTGCGAGTGTAAGGCAGGATGGTGGGGGTGCTTCCGATCCACGACGAGATGTTGTCGATAAACAATTCGCCAACAACGCATATACATATTCCCGAAAGTACAGCATAGAAGAAGCCTGTAGACGCCATGTCTCTTGCCTGCGTCTCATTACGGGCTCCGAGTTGGCGCGAGATGTACGTTCCGGAACCATTGCCGAAGAAGAAGGCAACCGCCTGAATGAGAAACATCACAGGGAAGACTAAGCCTACGGCTGCCGTAGAGGGAGTGTCTATCTGTCCCACAAAGAAGGTGTCTGCCATATTATACAGACTGGTGACCAGCATCGAAAAGATGCTGGGTACCGCCATCGTCAGGATGACCTTTGAGACAGGACCCTGAGTGAGATAAGTATAATTATCGGTTGTCGTCTCTTCTTGCCTTTTTTAATATGGCTGCGATAGAATCGCAGCATACGGAGAAGGAATTGTCAATTGTCAATTGCCAATTGTCAACAGTGTCTGCACTATACGTTCGGCAGAGCGTCCGTCCCATCGGTCGGGCACTTCGCACGGCTTCCATCGGTCGTTCACCAAGTCTTCCACCTTCTCTGCCAACAATGTAGAGTCCTCGCCTACAAGAACATTCGACCCTACCTTGACGGTCTCGACATGCTCAGTATAGCTGTTGAGCGTGATACATGGTATACGATAGAAGGTAGCCTCCTCAGCAACGTTGCCAGAATCGGTGATGATACCTTTAGCATGAGATATGAGATAGCTGAACTCAAGGTAGCTCATAGGAGACACCAGATGGAAAGGTGCACCCTGTGCCTGCATACTCTCCAAACCTAAGAACACACCTGCAGCCTTGCTGCGCAACGGGGCTAACACAGGTAGCGACGAAGACCGTCGCACTGCGGCTATCATAGCGTCCAGATTGTCACGATTGGCAAGCAGCGCCTTTCTGTTAAGGGTGAACACCAGATAAGCACCATCCTCCAGTCCCATAGCATCCAGCACATGAGGGCGTACTTGTCGCGACTGGTTGTAGCGGATATTGTCTATCAGGACATTGCCCACCATATACACCTTGGACAACTCAGCACCCTCCTTGTTGGCAATGGAGTTATTGCTGATGCCAGCCGTGAAGAGAATGTCAGACAATCCGTCGATGACCAGTCGGTTGATCTCCTTAGGCATGGTGATGTCAAACGACCGGGTACCCGCGGCGATGTGAGCCAGCAGCAACCCCTGTTTCTTGGTGACAATAGCTGCCGCCATAGTAGAAGCGAGATCATCGACTACGACTACTGCATCGGTGGGATGCTGGGACAGATAACGCTCAAACTGAGACATCACCTGACCTGTCAGTTCGTTAAGATTCTCACACTCCACACCAAGGAAGACATCTGGCGGTGCTATCTGCAGATCGTCAAAGAGACTGCTCTCCAGCGTGGGATCATCGGCTCTGCCGGCATATACCAAAGTACTCTCTACCCCACGGGAGGGAGAGAGTGCCTGGATTGCTCTTATAATTGGGGCTATCTTAATGAAATTAGGACGAGCACCCGCGAAAATACATATATTCAATGTCTTTTTTCCTTTTATTACTTCTCCTTGAACAACTCCTTGATACCGCCAATGCTTCCCATGACATTAGTAGCCTCGTATGGCAGGTATACGGTCTTTGTCTTGTCGCCCTTAGCGAGCTCTTCCATCATCTGAATGTACTTCTGTGCCAGCAAGTAGTTGGCAGGATTGGTGGTCTTGCCTACAGCCTCCGTCACGAGTTCTATGGCTTTAGCCTCAGCCTCAGCCTTACGGATGCGAGCCTGAGCCTCACCCTCAGCCTTGAGGATCTCCTGTTGCTTCTGGGCTTCCGCCTTGTTGATGGTTGCAGCCTTCTCACCCTCTGACTGTAGTATCTGGCTCTGCTTATCACCCTCGCTGGTAAGGATGACAGCTCGTTTGTTACGTTCTGCCTGCATCTGTTTCTCCATAGCGTTGAGCACACTCTCGGGCGGCATGATGTCCTGCAGTTCGACACGGTTCACCTTGATGCCCCACTTGTTGGTAGCATCATCGAGCACTGCACGCAGCTTGGTATTGATAGTGTCGCGTGAGGTGAGTGTCTGGTCAAGCTCCATCTCGCCGATGATATTACGCAAGGTGGTCTGAGTAAGCTTCTCGATAGCGTTGGGCAGGTTGTTGATTTCGTATACCGCCTTAAAGGGATCGACAATCTGAAAATAGAGGAGAGCATTGATCTGCATCTGAATATTATCTTTTGTGATAACATTCTGACGGTCGAAGTCATACACCTGCTCTCTCAGGTCGATGTCGCTGCTGTAGACATATCGTCCTGCCTTCACCGACACCATCTCCTTAGCATGATCGATAAATGGTATGATGATATTGATACCTGGGCTAAGCGTGTCATGATACTTACCGAGTCGTTCGATAATCTTTGTTTCTGACTGTGAAATAATCACCAGTGACTTCTTTGCTATGATAACCACCAATATGACGATGGCTATGAGCACGTATGTTATTATGTCCATATTAGTTTTTAGTTTTTGGTTTTTAGTTTTTGGTTTTTAGTTTTTGGTTTTAGTTTTTGGTTACAGAGATAATAATACTCTCACGTCCTACGACTGTTACTTTCTCGTCTTTGGCTATCTCGGAACCATCAGCACTTTCCGCCTTCCAGTCGTCACCATCGATAGCTACTCGACCATAGCCGCCAGCAGGGATGGGTTCGCTGACGCGTCCTTCTCTGCCAATCAGTGCGTCGGCATTGCTCACTCGTGTGTCTTCGTTCTTATGTAGCCACCTCAACGCCACAGGACGCACAAAGGCGAGCGAGAGTAGCGTAAATACGGCAAAGGTGATAATCTGGACAACCAGACTGTCGCTCACAGCCGAAGCAATGGCGGCAAACACACTTCCTATGGCAAAACACATGATGAAGAAGTCACCATTGGTCAGCTCCAGAATGAGGAAGATTATTCCAAGTAGGAGCCACGCTTGCCACATATTATTTATAAAATATTCTATCATTACTCACCTCCTTATTACTAATTTACTTACTACTCACCTCCTTACTACTCACCTCCTTACTACTTCTTATAATACTTGAGAGCCTCTGGCATCCACCTCTTGATGTTGGCGATACGCTTAGCGTCCGACGGGTGGTCGCTGAAGAGGTCAGACGATGAGCCACCACCCTGAGCAGCCATACGTTGCCAGAAGGCGACAGCCACTTGTGGGTCATAGCCTGCCATAGCAGCGAGAATCAGTCCCATGTGGTCGGCTTCGTTCTCATGGTCGCGCGAATACTTCAGATTCTGAAGTTGCAGTCCTTGCGCTCCTACCCATGTGGCAATGTTGGCTGCGTCCGTACCGATGACAGCACCCAGCACAGCTCCAGCCACCTGTTGGCCCATCTGTTGCTTATACTGTTTGGAGAGCTGTTCGGCTGAGTGTTTTGCTACAGCGTGAGCTATCTCATGACCGAGAACGATGGCGAGCGACGACTCGTTCTGTGTGATAGGCAGCAGACCCTCGTAGACCACTATCTTACCACCAGGCATACACCATGCGTTGACACTCTTATCCTGTACAAGATTGAACTCCCACTTATATCCGTTGAGCTCACTTGCCAGACCATTCTGCTTGAGATATGTCTCTACGGCATTAGCCAGTCGCTGACCGACACGCAGTACCATCTCAGTATTAGTCTTGTCGGTAGACTTCTTGGCTGTCTTCATGTACTTGGTATACTGTTCGGTACTCAGGCTGAGCATCTGCTCGTCGCTGACCATCAGTGTCTGTTTGCGACCCGTGATGGGTACTGTGCGCGATGTGCCGCAAGAGGCTAAAGCTACTACGAGCGACAACATTAGGATTTTAAAGTTCTTCAGTTTCATTTTCTTTTTGTTTTTGTATGATTTCTTATTATTGCTACAAAGGTAATAATTTAATTCGTAATGTGTAATGCATAATGCGTAATTTTTTCAAAAAACATTGAGGGCCATCCTCACGGACAGCCCTCGATGATGGGTTAACATTGAGGGCCATCCTCACGGACAGCCCTCGATGATGGGTTAACATTGAGGGCCATCCTCACGGACAGCCCTCGATGATTATACAAAAACACTAGTGTCCACTAAAAAATAGCGGAGATGTTTGTAAGTTATTTAAATATAGAGTTTTAGAGCAGAAAATTGACGGTGACGATTTGAATTGACTACTT
>OMQN01000134.1 GCA_900313235.1 uncultured Prevotellaceae bacterium
CCGCACAATAGTCGGCACGCCCCCACCCTTAGTTGTCCGCAAAGCGGATTAGGCTTTAATCATCCCATACATTGAAATGCTTCTGCTGGGGAGCCTCGAAGATCACGGGGTTATCGGGAGTACCCACACCCTGGTCGTCGGGATCGATCACACCGTCAGTAATACTACCCTCCAAAAGAGCACTCTCAGAGAGCAGAGTCTTCTGCTTGATTGATGGTTTGATGTATTCTTTCATAACTGTAATCATTTTATTAGTTCTTTATTAGCTGACAAGTGGACAAGCTGCCGAGCCGCAGATGGCTCTCATGTCTTGTCTACTTGTCAACTTTTCCACTCGAAATTCTACTTCACGATGACCTTCTTGCCGTTTACGATGTAGAGTCCGCGTACCGGGTTGAGCACACGGCGGCCCTGCAGGTCGTAAACATCGGCCTTGCCGTTCTGGATGTCAGCCTTGAGCGAGCTGATGCCAGTAGCCTCGTCGTCGGTCCATATCAGCGTTGCAGGAGCGTTGGCACTCTTGGCAACCTTGATGTAAGAACGGAACGGATTGACTGTAGCGTAGGCAGCCTTTACGAACTTGCCACCCTGGAAGCCATAGTAGTCGTAAGAAGCATCCGATGCAAGCTCTGTGGTCTCAGTAACAAACTGCAAGGTGTAGCCCTCGGCTGTGGTGATGCTGTTGTTCTGAACTGCCGGCAGCTGACCAATACCGATATTGGTGAACGGATACTCAGTAGCAGGTACGAAGATGTAGGGAACGTAAGGAGCAGGTGTCTCCTCGGTGCCGCGGATATAACCGTCGGCGATAGAGTTGATGCGATAGAACTTACCTGCATCCTTAGCTACGTCGGCACCGATAGCGAACGGCAGCACTACTGTGCATACATTGCCCGGAGTGAACTGGCGAGCGTAGCTTGCCTTAGCACCGGCAACGTCGAAGATCTGTGCAGGCTTGAACTGGTTGGCATCGTCGGTGAAGAGGAAGTAGCCCTTCTCGGTGTCGTCGTAAGAATAGGTAGCGCCCTCAACCCACTGGAGGTCTTGAGTCTGTGTACCGTCATTGTTATGGAATATCAAGTTCTTCGGCTCTACAGACAGAGATATTGTACATTCATATACGTCTGCGTCTACACCAAATACATTTACAGTAGAGGTCTTCTCGGCTTTGTTTGCAGTCCAGCCACTGTTGGTGCTGCCATTCCAGCCGTATACATATACATCGTTCCAGCCTGCTATGTTTACAAACTTAACGGTGTAGCTGTCAGCTGGCTCTTCGGCATTGGTGTACTGCTTGTTGTTCACAAACGCGAGGTCAGCAGTCTGGCTGCCATTGTTGTTGGTGAAGATGATATACTCAGCTGCGCTGGGCAGAGTGATAGAGAAGGTGTTGTTGCCTTCGTTCTCCATCTGCGTTCCGGGCCAGTCGCCAAGTACTTTGTCGTCGCCAGACCAAGCGTAGGCATAGATGTCGCCTTCCCAGCCTGCCTCATTGACGAACGTTACCTTATAGGTCACCTCGGCCTGCTGCTCTTCCCATTCGATGATGGGGGCGTTGCCACGACCGCTACCAGTGAACGACACCTCACCCGGCATCATAACATAGAGCGGAGTATACATCTCGGGATCGGATGTAGAGGTAACGGTGAGAACGAGCTTCTTGCCCTCTTCCTCTACTACGGTGACGTTGCGCATGTCATTGCCGTCAACGCCGTTAATGCTCCAGAACGAACCGCCCAGACCAGTCATTGTCTCTTCAGACTTGATGGTGAGCACATAGTTGTTCTCAGCGAGGTTCAGGTAGTGAACACCCTTGATGACAACCTTGTGGTCGCCGTTGACGAGTTCCTGTCCGTCTACAGGCTCGTCGCCACCGGCCTTTGTTGCATTGCAGCTCAGAGTAGTGCCGTCGAAGGTATAGGTGATGGTGTACTCGGCTGTCTCCTCAACAGTGAGAGTCTGGTTGCCCTGAGCGGGAACCTCACCGTCGCCCCAATCGTGGTTCTTCACCATCTTGTACAGGTATTCCTGGCCTGCTTCGAGGTTAGCACCCTCTACAGTGAGAGTCCATACGCCTGCGTTCTCGGTCATGTCGTTGGCAGTAGCAGTGGGATCCCATGGTAAATCGCCATTAATAACGTCAGCTACGCCCACGATGGTGTAAGTATCTGGGTCCGGAGTCACGGCTGCTGTAGCAACGGCTGTAACTTCGAGAGCTTCGGGGTCGAAGGTAACAGTTACATCGTAGGTTCCGGCTGCATCGAAGGTAACGGTCTTGTTGTTCTGGATACCGTCAATTGTGAACGGTGAAACATTTGTTAAATAGGCATCGTCTACACGAATACGATACGACTCGCTGTGAGCTTCGGCAACCTCATAGCCACTCTTCGTAAAGACATACTTGCCATCGGTGAGAGTCATCGGGTTCATGGTAGCATCGCCCTCTGATGTGCCCCAGCCACCGGCAAAGCCTTCTCCGCATACGCGGTAAGCGTGCTGAGTGAAGTCGTAAGTAACCGGAGTAACGGTAATCTGAGGAGTTACGGTTGTTTCTTCGGGGTTGAAGGTGAAAGTTACGTTGTAGAGACCAGCGTCTTCAACGGCGTAAACAACATTGCCTCCGCCTAATCCGCCATCACCATATTCGTTGTCTGGGCCCCAAGAATGGTTCTTCACAATCTTGAATTCAATCGTGGTTTTTGCTGCGATAGTTACATTCTCTTTGGTAAGCGTGTAGGTGCCGTCGCCCACAGCTGTCATATCGTTTCCTTCGCCTGATGGATTCCAGTAAGAGCCAATAACCTCTGTTGGTGCTCCTGCTACTGTATAGGTTGCATCGATGACAGCTTCGCCTTTCTTTGTCACCTCTGTATTAACTGTTCCGGCAGTGATATCGAGGGTAAAAGTTATGTCATAGGTTGCATCTTCAGCTATCACCAAGTGAGCATTCTGGCTTGGGTAAGACAATTCCCACTTATTGTCGGCACGAGCCTTATATTCATAGTCTCCTTTTGCAATTGCCAAATCAGTAACGGTGTAGGTATAAATATTATCTGAAACCTTTGTCATTGGGAAATCTTGATTCCAATTGGTTCCAAAAATAGCACCGATGATAGACCAAGTATGCTCCACCGTGGCACTACCTTTCTTCGTGGCTTCCATGCTCGGAACATGAGTTTCTGCATTAAAGCTGACAACAACATCGTAAACACCGTCCTCACTTATAGTGTAAGTTGCGTTATCTTTTCCACCTTCCTTTCCATAGGATGTGCCCCAAGAATGGTCAACCACAACCTTGTACTCAATAGTACCCTGTGAAAGAGTGACACCTTCTTTTGTGAAAGTGTAATTAACACCGTCAGTGGAGGTCATGTCTGTAGACGTGTTGGTCTCACTCCAACTTGCGCCGAACAAAGCAGAGCTACTTCCTGCCACGCTGTACGTGACTGCGCTTGCCATTCCCGCAATCAATAGCGGGCAGAGCAATAAGAACAGAGTAAATAATCGTTTTCTCATAATAGTATTGTTTTGATGTTAATAAATAAAAAAGTGTTTCGTTTCGATGTAATACTTGTTTGTTCTGCTCGCCCCGAGCTGTCTGTATATAATATAAGGTGGGGCAATGTTTCCTTAGCAGGTGTCAGCTAACAGATTACCGTAGCGCAGTCAGCAGCCATGCTGAGCCACTAAACAAAGCAAGGATATAAACTTTCCACAATGCACATCCCTCTGCGTGCCCTTAGCGGCAAAATAAATTGCGCAAACGATTGCGTAATTTATTTTTCGCAGCACGCAACCACGCAGCTACGACAAAGTAATATGGGCCATATTACCGACCAATATGGGCCATATTACCGACCAATATGGGCCATATTGGTTAATGAATAATGAACAATGAATAATGAATAATTACCTCCTCCCCCTCTTGGGTGA
>OMQN01000112.1 GCA_900313235.1 uncultured Prevotellaceae bacterium
TTTGGCGAGGATGTCGACGAAGACGCACTGCAAGACTTGGTCTTCGACACGCTGTCTTTCGACTGCCCCATCGTCAAGGTGGAGGATAACATCTATTCTCTGGAACTCTTCCATGGTCCTACCCTCGCCTTCAAGGATGTCGGTGCCCGCTTCATGGCGCGCCTGCTGCGGTATTTCCTGCGCAGTGGTTCCGTATGCTGCGACTCAGTCGCAGCCCACAAGACCGTCAACGTTTTGGTAGCAACCTCTGGTGATACGGGTTCTGCCGTTGCCAATGGTTTCCTCGGCGTCGAGGGCATCCATGTCTACGTGCTCTACCCCAAAGGCAAGGTAAGCCCCATCCAGGAGTGCCAGTTCACGACGCTCGGCAAGAACATCACCGCCATTGAGGTCGATGGCGTCTTCGACGACTGCCAGGCACTGGTCAAGAACGCCTTCATGGATGCCGAGCTCAACCAGCACATGATGCTCACCTCTGCCAACAGCATCAACGTTGCCCGCTTCCTGCCACAGGCATTCTACTACTTCAATGCCGTAGCTCGCCTCTTGAAATTGAGAAATGAAGAAAATGAGAAAATGAGAAATTCTCAATCTGACATTGTCATGTGCGTTCCCAGTGGCAACTTCGGCAACATCTGTGCCGCCCTCTTCGGCCACGAGATGGGCTTGCCCATCCACCGTTTCATCGCTGCCAACAATGCCAACGACGTGTTCTACGAGTACCTGCAGACAGGCCAGTACAACCCACGGCCTTCTGTTCAGACATTGGCTAACGCCATGGATGTCGGTGACCCGTCAAACTTTGCCCGCATCCTTAACCTATATAGCGGAAATGGTGCCCTGTCACCCGCAGAGACGCACCAGCGCATCACGTCGCTCATCAGCGGTGCTACCTATAGCGACGAACAGATTGCCGACACCATGCGTCAATGCTACAAGGAGACTGGATATATCCTCGACCCCCACGGAGCATGCGGCTACCAGGCCCTGAAAGACAACCTGCGTCCTGGTGAGGTGGGTGTCTTCTGCGAGACGGCTCACCCGGCGAAGTTCAAAGAGAAAGTCGACAGCATCCTGGGCACCGACATCGAGATTCCCGACCGCCTTGCTGCCTTCATGAAAGGTCAGAAGCAGAGCGTGGCAATGAGCAAGGACTTCAAAGACTTCAAGGAGTACCTGATGAAACAATAGATGCATTATCATTAACGTTAGTATCATTCTCATGTTAAAACCATTAAACAAACACTTCGCTCCTAAGAGCGTTATGCCTGAAAAGGTCATTCAGTTTGGCGAGGGTAACTTCCTTCGTGCATTTGTGGATTGGATTATCTGGAATATGGACCAGAAAACCAATTTCAATGGTTCTGTTGTTGTCGTACAACCCATCGAAAAGGGGATGGTCGACTGCTTGAATGGGCAGGACTGCCTGTACCATGTCAACCTGCAAGGGCGAGAGAATGGTAAGCCCGTCAACACGCTGGAGCGTATTGACGTTATCAGCCGTGCGTTGAACCCCTACACTCAGAACGATGCCTTCATGGCTTTGGCCGACCAGCCCGAGATTCGTTTCGTCATCTCGAACACCACGGAGGCTGGTATAGCCTTCGACCCTGCCTGTCAGTTAGACGACAAACCTGCCAGCAGCTATCCCGGCAAACTGGTACAACTGCTCTATCGCCGTTGGCAAACGTTCAATGGTGACCCCACGAAGGGGTTGATCATCTTCCCTTGCGAGCTCATCTTCCTCAACGGCCACGTGCTGAAGGATTGCATCAACAAGTATATCGAACTGTGGCAGTTGCCTGCTGACTTCCAGAAGTGGTTCGACGAGTGCTGCGGGGTCTATGCCACCCTCGTAGACCGCATCGTTCCAGGTTTTCCCCGCAAGGAGATTACACAGATTCAAGAGAAGGTGGGCTACCGCGACAATCTCGTCGTACAAGCCGAGAACTTCCACCTCTGGGTCATTGAGGCACCAAGGGAGGTTGCTCAGGAGTTCCCTGCCGACAAGGCCGGCCTCCACGTGCTGTTCGTTCCCTCTGAAGAGCCCTACCACAAGCGTAAGGTTACGCTGCTCAATGGTCCGCACACCGTGCTCTCACCAGTAGCCTTCCTCAGTGGTGTCAACATCGTACGCGATGCCTGCCATCACGAGGTTATCTCACAGTATATCCACAAGGTACAGTTCGACGAACTCATGCAGACGCTTGACCTGCCTGTCAGCGAATTGGAGAAGTTTGCCGGTGACGTACTGGAGCGCTTCGACAACCCGTTTGTGGACCACCAGGTGACGAGCATCATGCTGAACTCGTTCCCCAAATACCAGACGCGCGACCTCCCAGGCTTGAAGACCTATCTGGAGCGCAAAGGCGAACTGCCGAAGGGTCTCGTCTTCGGTTTGGCAGCTATCATCACCTACTACAAGGGTGGCAAGCGTGATGACGGTGTCGAGATAGTACCCAACGACGACCCGAAGATCATGGAACTGCTCCAGGAACTGTGGGCGACAGGCGACACACAACAGGTCACCGATGGTGTACTTGGTGCTGAGTTCATCTGGCAGGAGGACCTCAACAAGATTGCCGGTCTCAACCAGATGGTCAAAATCTTCCTCGACCTCATCCAGGAGAAGGGCATGCTCGAAGCAGTCAAGACGATTCTGTAACAAGACGCCCTATTCACGATATAGCGGTGCACCCTACTCGGATGCACCGCTATCTTTTATGGTGTGCCAGTGTCTTCTACGGTAAGTCGGAGTAGTGCTTGCGTCCTTTGGCATAATACTGCCAGAGCAGGGAGAAGGCACGGCGCTGCGGTACACGCTCCTCCGTGCGCGAAGCCTGTATCTTCCGTCGGTCAGCGTCGAAGTCCTTGCGCCAGCGCTTGAAGGCGTGACGGGCACGGAAGATGGCCTTGAAGTCGCCCCAGTTGCGTTTCAGAATCAGCATCTCCCAAGCGGCGAGGTAGTCCAGGAACCAACGGACACGCATAACGTGGTGCAGCTCCTCGTCGGGCAGACACTTATAGAGCATCGTCAGGTTGTTGCGGAAGTTGAGGAACGTCTTCATAGGGTTCGACTTGGGCAGTGTACCGCCACCGACATGATAGACAAACGACTCTGGCAGACAATAAATCCTACGACCGCTGATGCGCAGTCGCCAGCAGAGGTCTATCTCCTCGTTGTGAGCAAAGAAACGACCGTCGAGGCCACCGACATTCCAATAGTCCGCGGAACGTATCATCAGTGCGGCACCCGTAGCCCACAGTACCTCGGCAGCATAGTCGTACTGTCCGTTGTCCTGCTCGACAGTCTCAAAGATGCGACCACGACAGAAAGGATAGCCGTAGCGGTCGATGAATCCCCCACTCGCCCCCGCATACTCAAACATATCCTTGTTATAGATAGAGAGCAACTTGGGCTGACAGGCCGCCACCTCCGGGTGCACATCCATAAACTCTATCAGCGGCGTGAGCCAATGGTGGGTCACCTCGATGTCCGAGTTCAGCAAGAGATAGTACTCAGCCTCTATCTGGCGCAACGCCTTGTTATAGCCATCGGCAAAACCCCAGTTCTTGTCGAGCACGATGGTCTTACACTCCGGGAACTCACGGCGCAGCAAGTCCAGCGAATCGTCCGTCGAGGCATTGTCTGCAACATAGACCTCTGCCTCGTCGCGCGAGTAGTTCAGCACGGTGGGCAGATACTGGCGCAGCATCGCTGCTCCATTCCAGTTTAATATGACGATTGCAAGATTTTTCATGGGGAGTTGAAAGTTGAATTTCTCATTTTTCAATTTCTCATTTTCTCATTTTTTCAATGTCTCAATTTTCAGCGCAGTCTTGTCGTGGTTGAAGTCACCCAGACGGACCTTCATCAACTGGTTGTCGTATTCCTCACGGGCCATGGCGGCAGGCAACTCCACACGGATGTAGTTCTTGGTGAAACCGTGCATGGCCTTGCCACGCGGCGCTTTCTCAAAGAGCACTTCAGCCTCGGTACCCATAAAGTGTTCATAGAAGGCGTGCGTCTTTTCGTCAGACAGCGTCAGCAGTCGCTGACTACGCACCTTCTTGTCTGCATCCGCCACCACATACGGTATCTTGAGGGCGGACGTTCCGGGGCGCTCAGAGTATGGGAAGACATGCAACTGCGTCACGTCCAGGTCGCTCAGAAACGCGTAGGTCTCCTCGAAACACTCGGGGGTCTCGCCCCTACAACCCACCATCACATCTACACCGATAAACGCGTCGGGCATCACCTCCTTGATACGATGTATCTTCTCTGCAAACACCTGACGGTCGTAGTGGCGGTGCATCAACTTCAGCACAGTATCACTGCCGCTCTGCAGGGGAATATGGTAGTGTGGCATGAAGGCACGACTCCGGGCACAGTAGTCTATCAACTCGTCGCTGATGAGGTCGGGTTCCAAACTGCTGATGCGGTAACGACTAATGCCTTCGACAGCATCCAGCGCCTTGACAAGATCCACAAAGCTTTCTCCCGTCGTCTTACCGAAGTCACCAATGTTCACACCCGTCAGCACAATCTCCTTGCCACCTTCACGTGCCGCCTCCTCAGCCTGCGCCACCAGCGAAGCGATGGTCGGATTGCGGCTGAAGCCACGGGCATAGGGTATGGTACAGTAGGTACAGAAGTAGTCGCAACCATCCTGCACCTTCAGGAAGTAGCGCGTCCTGTTGCCTCGTGAACAGCTGGGTGCAAAACTCTTGATGTCCTTCGTCTTCTGGGTCATGTAAGTCGCGGCTGAACCTTCTTTCCCGTCGGTCGCGATTCCATCGCGACTGACAAACCCCTCAGACAGAAACTGCACCAAGTTGGCCTTCTCATTAGACCCCAGCACCAGATCCACACCCTCAATATTACTGATGCGCTCTGGTTCCAGCTGAGCATAGCAACCCGTCACGACGACAAAGGCGCCAGGATTCTGGCGTACCAGTCGATGGATGGCCTGCCGGCACTTGTGATCTGCCACGTCAGTCACCGAACAGGTATTAATCAGACAGATGTCTGCCTGTTCGCCCTTGGCTGCAGTCACCACACCCATCTCACTGAGCATTTTTGCAAATGTCGACGTCTCTGAGAAGTTCAACTTACATCCCAGCGTATAATAATTAGCCTTTTTCCCTTGAAAAGCAGATGAATCTATCATATATTAAATAAGGTGTCTGTATTTTTCTTTGCAAAGGTACGAATAAGCGAGAACACTACAAAACAAAAAGTGATTTTTTTGTTTTGAAGTGTCGAGCGGAAGATTGCGAAGCCACACTCTTTGAGAACTTTCGAGCCGCAGGCTCAAAGGTACGCATTTTTATCGTAATTTACCCCATTTTTAGCAAAAATTCAATTTGGTGTAATTTTTACGCAAAATTTAACATTTCGTAATTTACTGATTTTAAGCTACTTGCGAAAAAGTTACAAAAACAGGCTAAAAAAAAACGCAAAAAAAGATACAACGTATCAAAAAAATGCCTAACTTTGCAGCGTTTTAATAAACAAATGATTGTTTTACAGATTTAAAAAGCTTAGAAAAATGAAGAAATTAGTATTTATGTTCGTTGCTGTTGCAGC